>CADAXR010000004.1:0-53170 GCA_902791945.1 uncultured Bacteroidia bacterium | reverse complement strand
CGTTATATAGGAAGCCGGCTTCCGGATTGGGGGACTCGCTCCAATTCGCTGTCGCCTGTGACCAAGTCCCGGACTGTGGTATGGCAGCGCCGTCGGCATAGTGCCGGCAACGGAGGTTCTCGGCAGTCCAAATGCTCCCGGCAATTTTGACAAGCGGATAATCATGGTCATCAAGGCTGAGCAGCATAGGTGTTGCGACAACTTCCGCGGATGCCTGTGCTGAAATAGTCCGCGACAGACTTATATGGCTGTCCTTATGGCGTGTCAGCTCGATTTCTGTCGCCGGCTCTTCCCGTGTCTTGTTGACATCGTGATAGAAGAATGCACTCTCGGATTCGTCAAAGTACAGCGAGCCGCCGTGAACGGCTTCTTCCAACCGTGCCTGCCCGTAGGCCGAATCTGCTGCCAGCAGGCGCGCGACGAAGATGGAATCCTGACGGAATGATTCTCCCGCTCCCTTGGGGTAGACAAGAAGGGCCTGCACCCCGTAAGTCTTCCCGAGATACTCTCTTGTGACGATGGACAGCGGATTGCCATTGAGGTCAGAGAGGGTGTATATGCCACTTTCCTGAAAATCCAGCGTGGACAGGTCGAAGCGGAACCGTTCGCCCACGGATGGGTTATCTGGCGTCGCTTCCGGTCGCGTGCAGGCGATCGGGAGCAGAAGAATCCATATCAGGAAGAGACGTTTCATCAGAAGCGATAATATTTCCGCTGCGCGATATTGATTTTCTTGTCGGGTGAGAGATAGACGGAGAATTCGTAGGTCTTGCCGGGGGCAAGGTCGGCTTCAAATCCGACACATTGTATGCTTTTGTTCGGATTCTCCAGGCGGTTCTCCGGGTTCGCGCTCCACACATTGTAGGAGACGGGGACTTCAGACAAGACCGTCATGTAAAGCACGGCTCCGCTTCGCTCAAGACGCGCCGTCTCGGCATCGACTGGAATCAGGTTAGTCGCCATCGATGTCATGTTCCAACGGAGGTGGACAGGCGTACTGCCAGTGACGATGCGGTCCTGAACCAGGATGTAACTGCGACCGACCATCGAAAGTGCGCGTTCTACGGATTGGGCTTCCGGGTACAGGGAGCTCAGGTCTGCAACCACGCTTCGGCGATTGTCGACCGTCTCGTCCTTGACAATGACAGCCTTTCCGTCCACGACCTGAGGCTTGTCGTTGAGAATGGGTACGTTGTGGGAGAAGATTCCATAGCGGAAGAGCTTCCATTTTTCCGCATCCTGACTTTGGTCCGAAGGGATGATCCCCTCCCGGAGCATCTGCTGCTCGCTCTCGCTGCCAAGGTCGGTAGCCCAACGGACTCCGCTCGCTTCAAAATAGAAGGAGCCGCAGTCCTGATGATTATGCGGAGTGGAGGGCGATCCGCCTTTGAGTCCGGCGTAGAGGCACTTCTTGGGACTGGCCCAGTGGGAACGGAAAATCGCAATGGGTGTGGTGCCGCCGGACATGAAGGTGATATCTTCCACCGGAGCGGCGCCATCGGTGATGCGGATGCCGTTCTTTACCGCAAGAGCCGTCGTGAGCGGCAGCATCGGGTCTTTTATGAAATTGTGGTCCTTATCCCTCTGGAGCGTCCTCGCAGGAACGAAAAGAAGGGAAGGCTCGCTGCTCTTGTCGTACAGCCACAGCTGAATGAACTGGACTGCCCCGCGAACGGCGTAGTCGCCGAATGAGAAAGTGTAATAGTTCGGCGTCACCATCTGGATGCTGTAGCGGGCGGATTTCAGCATGGGCGCATAATCACTTCTGCTCGGCTTGAACTCCGGAATCTTGGATGATTCCAGGCAGGACAGCATCAGGGCTGACCAGGAGCTTCCGGAAACGTAGGCTCCATATCCTTCAGGCCATGCGCCATCGGGTTCATACAGTGGATACGAAAGGGCTATGGATTTGAGCGCTTGCTGAAGCAGGCCGGATGCATAAGCGGGATCCTGCTCCCAGATGGCTGCAGCCGCAATGGCAAGGCCTGCGTTGCACACTTGATTCTCGTAACCACCTGCTGTCTGCCAGATTGCCTTGGACTGCGCAACCGGTTCCAAGCCTTTCTCGCGAATGGCACTGCTCACCAACTTTCGAGATTCAGGAGACAGCTTGTCATAACACCAGTCGTACGCGATGGCGGCGCTCATCAAGATTTCAGCCTGCTCGATGTCCCTGACGGCCCACCATTCTTCCATCCTGGCGAGTGTGAGAAGATCGCGCTCCGCTTTCACGGCATATTTTTCTTCTCCTGTCGTCAGCCAGGCATAGGCCAGCGGAAGGAGGCGCCGATAAGCCTGTGAGGGCTTTGTGATGTCCTTGGCCGGAATCGCGTTGTTGGCGCTCAGGATGACTCCCTGGTGCATCATCAGAACCAGAGAGTCGCCCTGTGCCCTTTTCGTGTAATTCTTGACGCTCTTTCCGTCCAGTAGCAGACGAGGGTGTGGTTGAATCCCTGCTGCACGCCCCGGGAGGAGCGTCAGCACCATGAAAAGAGAGGCAAGAAAGAATTTACGTAACATCAGATAGCGCCTTTCTTAATGAGCCTGATTGAGAATCCGTTGAAGAGGGTAGTCCCGGCGTTGGCACTAGCGGCTGTTGCAACATTCCCTTCAGTTACCTTGAGGAAATAACCCTGTACACGGTTGTTCTTCCAGTTGAGGGAAGCGCTCCAGAAAATGATTCCGGTCGTTGTGGCATAGGCGCCCTGGTTGGCACGGCCGACAAACTTGGCGCTGAACAGGGTAATGTTGTTGCCGTCGGCATCCAGAGTTGTGGACGGTGAAGACCATTTAACCAGAATTCCAAGATCTCCGTTGGTGCTGCCGGTAGGTACTTTCCATCCGGCAGGTGCAATCACATTCGGCATAGTGGACTTGTCGGAATAATCACCCAGTTCGACAGGGAATTCACCGGCGCAATATCCGTTGTAGTATATCTCATCGTTATACTTGATACAAGTAGGCTTGCAGCCGGTCTCGGTATTTGCTTGCGACTGGGAATAGAAAGTGAATGCTTCGGAGACAAGAATGTCCGTTTTGTCCGGGAGTCGGGTTGTCTTGAGGTTCTCGGCCATCCAGACTTGCTTGCCGATCTTGACTTCCTTGTAGGCATAGGTGTCCTCGCGGTCGGAGAGGACAAGTGTCTCAGGCTCCACCGTGCTTGTGCCGATTTCTTCCGGCTCCTGAGCCGTAACCTGGCTCGATCCGTCATCGGCTTTCTTGAACCACACTTTGCTTATTGCCTCTACGGTCCCCGGGACAGTATATGCTGCTTCGCTGGTGCTGAAAGTCCCGCCGTGGACCTTGTCGGACGCGTCGACGCTCGAGTAGCTCATATACTGACCCTCTCCAGAGGAGAGAAGGACCTGGGCAACGAGGCCGTTGTCCGCGTCGATTTTCCCCTCTGCGGTAATGCCATAGGCTACAATCGCCTGCTGGTTGACGCTTTGACCAAGATATTCCTTGCAGATAAATCCGACAACATCGCCGTTCTCATCCTTCACGTCATAAATGTAGGATTTGTCGAAAGCGATGGTGGAAAGGTCTGCCGGATATCCAAGAGGACCAGTTTCCGCTCCCTGGAGCATATAGACGTTGCCTGCGGCGAAATTCCCGCCGGCGAAGACCAGTTTGCGACGGCCTTCGCTGGTGACGACTTCGGCGGTGATGGCTTTCCCGGTGAAATCTTCGGGAAGAATATTGACATAGCCATACTGGATATCAGCCGAAGCTGGCATTGCCGTCGCAATCGAGAGCTCGATCTCGTGGGAACCCTCCGTGACAGAAATAGCGCCGGTGCGGGCATCCATCGTAGCGGCAGAGGCGGCCAGGTAGGGCGCGTCGTCGTCCACATAGACCAAGATACGGTTGGCTACGACTTCTCCTGTCAGTACTGGAATCTGCAATATTGCAGTGGCCGCCGCCATGGGAATCCTGACCGTAGCGCCGTCCATCGGGGTGCTAACGGAGCCGCTTCCATACATGATGGATTGGGCTTTGACTGAAGCGAAATCATCGGCCCTTGCCTGCTTCTGCTTTGAAGCGACCACAACGGGAACCGCTTCGGGATCCGAAGCCTCGACGAAAGGATAGAAACTCACAAACTTGTGTGTGGGGATGCTTTCATCTGGCATAAATGCGGTAGTAGTCTCGGAGAAAAGGTTGCCGGACTTCCATTCAAAACGTGCTGCGGGTTCTGCACCTGCCTTGGTCGCTGCGCTCTTGGCCGCTTCCGGGAAAATGCCAACCTCGTCGCCCTGACCCCACGCGAGAGCGGAGGGGCTGTCGGTAAGAACAGGCAACTCGATGGAAAATTTCAATGCTTTGTCGGCGCTGTATTCTCCTTCAGACTTTGAGTTCTTGTCACACCCTGAAAGTATCAGGAGGGCAACTCCACATAACAGGAAAATGTTTTTTTTCATAAGGGTATCAATTCTGTCGTTATTGTATATTTCTTTCCGGGAAGAAGCTGGGCGGTAAAGCCGACGAACATCCTTCCTTCATTCTTCGCTTCATAGGAAGTCAGGGGTTGTGCGCTCCAAGAATCAAAGCTGACTTTCGCATTTCCGGACACTTTGATCATCATTTTCTTGCCATCCTCTGACAATAATGTTGCCTGCTTGCCTTTTGCCTTCAGGGACACCGCTTCGGTAGCCATCTGCCAGCGAAGGGTGACTTTCTTGTCTTTGGTGACAATGCAGTCGTCTATGCGGAAGGACTTTCCGTCAAGCAGGTGGACGGTCCTTCCGACAGAGTCGGCGTCTTGCAGGTAGAGGGAAGAAAGGTCGCTTCCCGCAAACTGGTCTTTGAAATCCTCTCCGTGAGTGTCTATCTGGCAGTATCCGTCGACATTCTGATCGTGACCGTTGAGGATAAGACAGTTGTGTCCGGCAAGTCCGGTCCTGAGGAGGCGCCAGCGGCCGGCGTCAGCCGTGTAGCTCCAAAGATCGACGCCTGCCCGTTCGATGTTAGTGTAGCCTTCGCCACCCAGGTCGACGGCCCAGCGGATGCCGTTGGCTTCGATGTAGAAGCTTCCTTCATCCATATGGTTGTGTCCTTCTTTCGGAGACCCGCATTTGAAACCAAGATAGCAGTCGTCTTTGCTTTTCCAACCTGAACGGAAGGCAGCCACAGGCGTCCGTCCGCCTGCGACATAGGCAAGCCATGAAGGCGGATTGATCGCAGGGAATGTCTTTGTCCCGGTCCCCGCAAACACAAGAGCGGCCGGAAGTACCCTCCGGTGACGGCAGTGTGCGAGGTCGATGGGAATCTGCGAGAAGATGTGCTGAAGCATATACAGGTAGGATGCTTCGCCTGTTTTTGCAAACATCCAGAATGGAACGATGGTGACCTGGGCCGGGAAAGCCTGGTCGGCATAGCAGAAGACTCGGCTGGTAGGAGTCATCATCGCCAGGTGGTAATTCACGGTCGTCATGAATGCAGGCGCCTCATCAAGCAAGCCGTAATCCGTACCATATGCATTCTCAATGGCGGCGAGAAGCAGGCAGTTGTAGGAAGTCCCGTAGCACCAGTAGCCGGGACCTTCCCGGTAGGCGCCGTCGGGGGCATAGCAGGCCATCGCTTTCCTAACCGCCTTGACGGCGCGAGGGACGATTGTCTCGGCGTATTCGGGATCCGTGTCGCGGATTGCCAGGGCCGCAAGAACCGAGGCGGCGTTGCAGACCTGATTCCAGTTTGATGGCGACTTAAGCCAAAATTCAGAAAACTCCGGGAGCAGGCAGGGATCCAGCCCCTTCTCCTTCAATGCTGTGCGTATCGTTTCGCGCTCTGCATCCGTCATGGCTTCATAGCACCAGTCATATCCGAAACCAAGTCCGCACATCATCTCCGCGACATCGAGGAAATGGGACGGGTTCCAGTCCGTAAAGGCGCTGACTGCCAGCATTTCATCGATGGCCCGGCGCGCATAGACATCTTTGCCGGTAATCTGCCAGGCATAGCTGAGGTAGAATATGCGGGTGAAGCAGTCGGCGGAAGTGTCCAGAAGGCGACGGCCCTTCATTTTCCGGGTATTCGTCGGCAGAGGCAGCGTCTCGTCGGCGAAATTCAGGATATAGGCCTGAATCTTCTGAAGGAGAGGCTCCTCTTTGACCCGTTCACGAATTGTCTCAAACGCGTCTTTGTCGTGAATCAGCAAACTGGGATGGGCCGGTGTTTCCGATCCATACAAGCCGGCACAGGCCAGAACTGATATTATAGAAAGAACAAACCGTTTCATTGGAAGTGATAAGGATTTGATGTTCTTGCAGTGGCATCGCCAGGGGAGAATGTGACACAAACATCGTACCTGGTGCCGGCATTCAGCGTACAGTTGACGGTCAGGATGTTCTGTGTGTTTGGCGTCTCGCAGGATAGCGAGGGAGTGGCCGGTTGCATTTTTATGGAGGGGTTGGGGAACCCTTTAAACTCGAGTGAACAGGTCTTTCCGTTCTTTGCGAACAGCAAGACGCGATTGCCTGTGATTTCCGCACGGACCGCATCTGTGACGAGGTTCCAGCAGAGATTTGTGGATGCCGTCTTTGTCGTAATGCGGTCCTGAACGACGGCGCAGCTCCCGTCTATCAGGGATACGGCACGCTGAACGCTCTGGACCTGAGAGGAATACAAATCCGACAGGTCTGTCATCGCATACATGTTTTCCGGGGAGGAGAAGGATGCATCCGAGATTGAAGCATATCCGTTGACGCGTTGGTTCTCCCCGTCAAAGATCAGGCAGTTGTGCCCTCTTAAAGCGCACCTCAGAACAGTCCAGCGCTCGGAGTTTTGGCTTGTGTTCCAAAGATCGACGCCGGCGGATTCCAGAGCATTGTAGTTCTCTCCGCCAAGGTCGGTCGCCCAGGCTATGCCGTCGGCTTCATAAAAGAAGGTCCCGACGTCCATGTGACCGTGTCCTGTGGACGGGCTTCCGGCCTTTAAGCCAAGGAAAGCGGCCTCGCGGGAGTCCCATCCTGCACGGAAAGTCGCTACAGGCGACTGCCCCTGCCCTACATATCCGAGATTGGCCGGTTGACGGGGAGCCGGGTACGCGCCGTCGGGACGACAGGCGAAGACCAGGCTGGCCGGCAGCAAGCGCTCATGACGGCAGTGATCCTCGTTCAGCATCCCGTGGCTCAGCATCCTGTCGGCCATGAAAAGATGGGAACTGTCTCCAGTCATGGCATACATGAAGAAAGGAACTATGGTCAGCTGGGCCGGGAATCCCTGGTCGGCATATGTAAAAACATGGAATGAGGGTGTAATCATTGCGGAGGCATACTCTTGTGTCCGCTTGAAGGCGGGGTACTTGTCGAGCAAGCCGCGATAGTCGCCGTAATGGCGTTTAAATGCATCCAGAAGCAAGCAGTTGTAGGAAGTCCCGTAGCACCAGTAGCCGGGGCCTTCGACATAGGTGCCGTCCGGCTTGTAGTTATCCATCGGGGTGCCGATGTATTTGTTTACAATATCCGGATTCAGAATGGTTGAAAGTGCGGCCTCCATCATCTCCGGGGCTTCATCCCGGACCGCAAGGGCAGCATAGGCGATGCCGCCTCCGCAGACCTGGTTCCAGTTGTTTTCAGCACCGGAATACTGGTTGAGGAAGGGCTTGATGCCTTTCTCGACCAGAGATGTGCTGACCATTTCCCTTGTGGCGGCGTCGAGGCGGGGATAGCACCAGTCATAGGCAAGGGCGACGCCCATGGCCATTTCCGCGCAGTCCAGGAAATGGGCCGGGTGCCAGTCTTCAAATGCACAGACGGTCTCCATCTCGTGTATGGCACGTTCCGCATATGCGGGATTACCCGTCATGCGGTAGGCAAAAGACAGATAGAACATCCGCTTCAGGGCCTCGATGGACACGTTCAGAAGGCGGATGCCGGTGAGCGTGTAGGTAAGATCTTTGGCCTGAAGCGTCTGGTCGGCAAAGCGTAGGATATAGTCATAGATAACCATCAGACGCTCTGATTCGTGCGCTTTCTCCCGGATAGCAGTAAAGTCCTTCCCGGATGCAAGCAGGTGCGGATGTCCGTCAGTGATGAGTTCAGGGTGATCGACTGGCTCCCAGGCGGGGGAGAAGGCCCGCTGGATGACTTTGACCTCTTTCCGGCGGCTTCCGGCTTCGATTATGATGCCGCCTTCCCGCTCCGGGCCGTAGTTGCGCGAAAGGGATTTGACTTGGACGACCGACAGGACTCCGGCTTCTCCCGATGAGGGCGAAACCGACAGGAACTGCGGATCCGCAGTGACGGTCCAGTCACGGTTGGCCTGGACGGTGAATTCTATCGTTTCACGCGACATCGCTTCAAAGACCAATCCCTCTTCAGTTATACCGCCGATAGAGAGCGCATCATTGACCGTCGGCTGCTCCCTGTTGCAAGACAAGACAAGAAGCAGTATAAACGGTAAATATGCGGGCCTTATGCGCATCAGTCAGTGTATCGGACGTGGAAATCACCTACGAAGAAAAGATTACAGTTGGAAGCCGAGGCGCCTCCTTTACAGGTGGCAGTCAGCCGGATCCGGGTCTCGGACGTGGCGCCTTCAACGCGGAATGTAACCCGCTTCAATGCTGAAGTGGAAAGGTTGTTTGCAACGAATATCGGCAGAGTGTCCACAAATTCGTCCGTGTAGGTCTCATTGTATTCGCTGATGCGGATGACATCGTTTCCTTCCTGAATCTGGCCCGGACCTTCGATGACAATGCCGCACCAGGTGCATATGCATCCGTTAAGAATACCGGACAGGAAGGATACCTCAATCGGGACAGGATCCGATCCGATGGCCGTAAGGGCCGGGGTAAGGAGGCTGCCTTTAGTGAGAGTCTTGCCTACACGAAGAAGGCCGTACTGCAGATCGGGTGACACGCTGAGATAGCCGTTGGTCAGTTCCCAGCCGTCCAGGCCGATTGCCGAGAGGTTCTGAGCATAGTCGACGCCGGCACTGCTCGGGAATATCTTCGGTGACGTTCCGGCTTCTGAAATGATGCGCGAGAAATCGTTGTCAAGGATCGTGTTGCCTTCCAGCTGGATGACGGTAATCTGAACATCGGGGACGCCTTGTCCGCTGACGGTCAGCAGGCCCCTTCGACGGGCCCCGCTATTGGCCGGGACGGAGAAAGAGACCTGTGCATCACCGCTTCCGGACGTTTTGGAAAGGGACTGGATCCAGGGAGTGGATGTCGTGACCGTCCAGCTTGTGTTTGCGCTGATGGAGAACGAAAGGTTGTCTGCGCCTGCACTGGGGATGTCTTTAATGATGGCGGGATTGACTGACACAGTGGCGGAAAGGTCCAGGCGGTTGCCTGTCAGTCCTGAAACATCTGCATAAGACCTGGGTGTGAGCGTCAGATTCCCTTCGGAATCGATTCCAACAATGCCAATGATGGTGCCGGACCCGCTCAGCGGCTGGCGTTGAGCGAATGCGGCTGCCTCCGGGACGGTCAGCCAGAACGTCTCCGACCAGCCGTATGCTTCCATCTCGATGGCGCCGGCAAGCGTCGTGTGGTCGAGATAGGTGTCTTTAATCTGAGCCTGCTCTATGCAGCAGAGCATCGACTCGTAGGTCTTGGGGGCTTCCGGGCCGACGGTAACCGCATCGAAAGGAGTCGCGCTTTCAACAGACTCGATGTCTTCAGCATGGTGGACTTGGAGTATGCGTATGCCTTCTGTTTTCAAATTGTTTTCTTTCAGGAACACCCTGTAGGTGTTGCTTTCTCCGACACTGACGGGTTCATCGCACCGGATGGTGATGCCGGATCCGGCCCGGCCGGCGTCCTGAATGACAAAGGTATTGGCAGGCCACACGTTTTCTTCCGTTGAGGAGACTACTGAGCCTGTGATGCAGGCCAGCCTGGAGATTTGCTGGTCGGACATCCTCCTCAGGTCCTGAATCGAGACGACTTCCAATTCTGCTCCCTCACTGATGTTGATGGCGCATTGCGCGGCTTCGCCAAACACGGAGGACGGCAGTCCGGTTACGGTGAACAGCAGAAGACCTCCTGCACCAGTGCGTCCTGAGACGGGCAGCTCAATAGCGCCTTCACCTTCCTCCAACCGGACTTGTTGAAGGGATGTGACGGAGACGGTCCCGCGTGCCTTTCCGGCCACTCCGGCGCCCACTTCTTCCAGAAGGATGCCGTCGCCTTTCCTGTAGGGTATAATCAGTTTTACCCCTGAAAGCGTCTGCCAGGGGGACGGCGTGACTGACAACATTATGTCCGTGAAGTTGCGCTGGTCCGGCGACTGGGTGATGCTGATCGTACGGCTCCCTTTTTCATTGGTGACGGTGACCGTGCAGGAGCGCTCCATCCCGGAGTCGTTCTGGCGCGCCGTCAGGAATATGGCGGCATCGCAATCGGCTTCGGTCAGGGAGGCACTTATCCAATCCTGATCGGCCGTAAGGGTCCAATGCGTTTCACTCAGGATCGTAACAGGATAGGATGACTCCTTGTAGGGGAAGTTGATTTCGCTATGGGTTATGCGCAGTCCGATGAAGCCTTCATCCTTTGAATTGTGGGTGCAGGCCGCCAGCAGACAAGACAAAATTATGATAAGATGTCTTTTCATAAGGTGTAGCGTTTAATGCTGACGGTGCATGATTCGGCCCCGGTTTCATTGCAGTAGATATAGGCACGATAGCGGCCGTCCGCCGTCTCTACCCAGAATCCGTTGCGTGCATTGATGCCGATAAGGCCGGCTGTGTCACAATCAAGGCGAAGCGTTTCAAAATCCCTGTCGTCAATGTAGAATCCGTCGAACTCCTGGCGCCCGAGTTGCGGCTCGATGATATTGTAGCGGTACATTTTCTTAGTGTCGTTCGCGGGGCTGGACAGGGTGGGGAATGAGTACCACGTGGAGAAGTCATCGAGTCTTGCGGCATTGAAGAAGCCACTGCGGTCGGATTTGTCCGTCACCGCGGTGGAATAGGCCCAGGCAAAATCGACGGGTACCTGTTCGAAATCGGCTTCTGCAGCCGTGAGTGCCTTCATCTTGTCGATGGAGAAGAAGCAGCGCGTGGGCGTCATCTTGATGTCCAGCTTCATGTCCATTTTGCGGACCTGGCAGCCGGTGATGTCGTAATCAGCGGTCTGTCCGTTGCTCGCGCGGACGGAGAAGTGGAAGTCGATCTTTTTACCCCTGGCTTCTTCAGGAATGATATAATGGAACCGGAGCGTCGCTGCGATGGTGTCGGCGGTGAAAGTGACCGTGTGACAACCGTCTTCTACCGTGTTGGGATTTCCCATCGGCCAGGGCTTGTCCTGTCCGTATTCGTCGGTGGAGTAGGCGACGTGGTCCAGATAAGTCCCTTCGGCGCCGGGAATGGAACACCGGACGCTTGCCTCTTCCAGGCGACCTGAACCGCGAGGCATAAACATCGCGTAGGCAAACTCCATCTCGCTCCCGACGATGAAGGGTACATAATAGTAGCGGTTGATGCAGTCGTTACCCAGCCTTGTCACCAGCATGGAAGACTCTTTCTCGCATCCCGTCGCCAACAGGATGAGGGGTATGAGGAAACAGAGGATACGTCTCATGGCTACAGGTCTTCCTTGGTTACATAGATGGTGTAGGTCTTCCGGACCTGTCGGTTGCCGGAGATGACCGTATATTGGACGGGCTGCGAGAAATCCTGCCGGCTCCTGACCTTCGGGTCGAGCTTGCAGTCTGTCGAGAGACTGAAAACCGGCCAGAGGTTGGTGATATCCGCACGATAGCGGATTTTCGCGTGTATGGTCTGGGCAAGCGTGTCGATTACCGCCAGCTCATCTGTCAGGGCGGAGTAGTCGCGTGTGTCGAGCAGGTCGAATCGCAGGACGGCGCATGCTGAACGGTCCGAAATGATGAGACCGTCTTCGTCGACAGGGTAGTCCTTGAAGAGGCATCCGCTCACGCAGATGGCCGCTGCAAGTATAAATATTATATGTAATCCGCGTTTCATGGTATCTATTGAATCCAGCAAGGTGTTTGAATCAGATAAGGGTTCCTGTCAATCTCCCTGGGAGGTATCTGGAAGATGTAGGCGCGTTTATATGTAATGTTGTCGGCCTGGTGCAGCATACGGGCCGTCCTGGTCCCCCATGTGTCGAAATAGGAGAGACCGTTGCCCATCGGGCTTCCGGCAATGGTGCCGACCAGCCGCCAGCGGCGGAGGTCGAACGCCCTTTGTCCTTCGGCAAACAGTTCCACGATGCGCTCCTGAATGACGGCATTGAAGAAATTCTCCTTGGTGGAGCATTTCGCAGCGCCGAGAGGAGGGAGGTTTCCACGGTGACGGATCCGGTTGACCAGTGAAATGGCAAGTGCATCGGGGCCGTCATTGACTTCATTGATAGCCTCTGCATACATCAGATAGACATCTGCGAGCCTCATGATCGGGAAGTCGAAGTCGCCCTCGCTGGCTCCCTGGCCGGGATAATTACGGACGAATTTACGCATGATGACGCCGGACTGGTCGTCGTCGGCATTGATGGCATCGAGCCCGGAGCCACCGACATCGGTGCCGTTAAGATTCTTGTAGCTGTATTTCCTGAATCCGGTGGATGTGAGGTTATTCATGCAGGCCATGACCTCGTATTCCCAGACGATGGAGGCCTTCATGCGATAATCGCGGTTCCTGTAGCTGTCCGGATTGAGGTAGCAGTTAGGATAAGTGTGAGGGTCGTATCCTTCGGGGACGCTGGTCTTGTAGAGCAGTTCGCTGCAATAGTCTCCGGTAATCGTGGACTGGTAGGCGTTGACGATGCGGAGACGGGGTTGCAGTTGCATCTCGGCACTCTCGGTATTCTTGTTTCCGAAGTCTCTCAGCAATTCCTCGCACTGTCCGGAACCGGCACCGCCGTGAGTCATCACCATCAGGTTCTCAGGGGAGCCGTTTCCGGTCGAAGGTATGAACATGTAGTAATAGTTGGGCAGAATGTCGGCCTTGCCTGGCTCGTCACATTCTCCCGGTTCTCCGTCCCGGAACAGACCGACTCCGTATTTCCCTTCGTTCATGATGATCTCCTTGAAATCGTTGGCAGCCGCCGCGTATGCCGCTGTGGCGACATCCTGGCTGGGGATGAAGGTGCCGAGTTCGCTAAGTTCATCCCAACCGAAATGATTCCAGGAGGCCCAATACAATTGGACTTTGCCACGGAACGCCAGGGCTGCCGCCTTGCCGACCCGACCGACGGAAGGGGACTTCTCGGGCAGTTTCTCTATGGCATAGGTCATATCCGCCAGGATGGAATCCTTGACGATGCCGATGGGGGTCCGCGGTATGCGTACTGCCAGCGAGTTGTCGCTTTGCGCGTGGCTGAACCACGGGACGTCTCCCCACATGGAAATCAGCCTGAAATATGCCAGGGCACGGAGCAGGCGGATTTCACCCAGGATAGCCCCAAGGTGCTCCCTGTCGGCGGCCGGCCAGTGGCTGGTGTCCATCTCGCGGATATTGTCGAGCGCGTAGTTGGCGCGTTGCACCACTCCGTAGAGGTATTTGTAGTAATTTCCGGCCGTTTCCGTCCTGCGGATGGCATCGAATCGGCAGCCGACATAGCCGCTGCTATAGCCACTGGTTATGCTCATCGTCCCGGTCTTGGCGCGGAGATAGTCGCCGTGGCCGTCCCAATAATAGTCCCTGTCGAATACGAGCCTTGCGGCTGAGTAGACGCCGTTCAGTGCATATTCCGCATCGTCGACGGTCTCCCAATACTCGTCCGTTGAAAGCTCATAGGTGGACTTTTGTTCAAGCAAGTCCTTGCACGATACAACCGGTAAGGAAGCGAGCAGGAGAAGAATCAAGGAATATCTCGTAAAGTGTCTCATTTTCTTACAGGCTGATAGAGATTCCAAAGGTATATGAACGGACCTGCGGATATGCATCGCTCTTCGAGCCGAGGCTCTCGGGGTCCATTCCGCGGAACTTAGTGATAGTCGCCAGATTTTCGGCGGTGAAGTAAACACGGATGTCTTTCAGCCTGATGGCCTTCATCCAGCGCGAAGGGAAGTGGTAGCCCAGCTGGAGGTTCTTCAGGCGTAGAAATGCCATGTTGTCGAGATAGTACAGGGAGTCATTCCGGTTGTTGCCTCCCATACGGTTCATGGTAGCGTCCGTGTTGTTGACGTTCCATAGATTATAGAGATGGAGGTCGCTGACGGCATATCCTCCGGCGGGGAATGCCGTGTTGTTATACGCGTTGAGCCAGTAGTCGTAGCGTCCCCATGAACCGGAGAAAAGGAATGAGAATGTAAGTCCTTTCCATGAAACCTCTCCTCCGAAAGCGTAGTCAAGAGGTGGACGGTACCATGTGTAGTTCGGGTAGGCGACCATATCTTCCTCGTTGATCTGGCCGTCTCCGTTGACATCCACGCGAAGGATGTCGCCCGGGCGGGCGCTTTGGGGAGTGGTGTCCATGATCTGCTGCCAATTCTGCGCGATGCCAGTGTCAACGTAGCCATAGGAGTAGCCCCACGGCATGCCTACATAGCGGGCACCCCTGTCGAGATATTCGTTCCAGGATTCAAGCCTGGAACGGTTGTAGGAGATATTGGCGTTGATCTTATAATATACGCCTTTTCTGGTCTCCTGCCAGGTGATGTTGCCTTCCAGACCGCGGTTGCGCAGATTTCCGATGTTCGTGCGCGGAGCGTCATAAGCACCGCTCAGCATCCATGACAGGTCGGAAGGACGGATCATCCCCTCGGTGAGGCGGTCGTAGTAATCAAATTCTACGGCCAGACGTCCCTTGAGAAAGCCCAGATCCACTCCGACATCAAACACGCGGGAGGTCTCCCAGCTGAGGTCCTTGTTGGTCAGCTTGCGGTTGACGAATCCTTTGACGCTTTCCCCGTCCAAGATGTACAGCATGCTGGTCAGGGTGGACTGCTGTTCGTAATATCCTACTCCGGAATTGTTGCCCAGGGTTCCGTAAGAAATTCGGAATTTTCCGTTGGACAGCCAACGGCCGACATATCGGCGTACCCATTTCTCTTCCGAGAAACGCCATCCGAAAGAGCCGGAGGGGAAGAAGCCCCATTTATGCCCTTTTGCGAATTTCGACGATCCGTCCGCACGGGCACTGAATTCAAACAGATACCTGTCCAGTGCATTATAGTTGAGACGGAGGATGACGGATCGAAGGCCCTCTTTAGTGGAATAGCCGCTGGTCTCTTGATAATTTGGCAAGGTGGAATCAAGTTCGGACAAGGAAGAATGCAAGTTGTCGCGCCTGTAGGAATTCTGATAGCGCTTGTACCAGTATTCTTCGTTGTAGAGAAGCTGGGCCGTCAGGTGATGTCTCTTGATGTGCTTGTCGTAGACAGCCCGGATGTTCCATTGGGTCTTGTAGCCTTCCGCCGTGTTGTTGGTGACTCCTTCGTTCTCGGGGATGTACCAATAATCGATATCAGACCCTGTTTGGAAGTTATATGCTTTGACAGGTGTGGCCGCTTTGGACACGAACTCATTGTTGTAGAGAAGGTTGAAATCTCCCCGCAGCGTCAGGTCCTTGATGGGTTTGTACGAAAGGAAGGTGCTGAATTTCATCTGCTTCTTCTCCCTCGTGGTCGTGGAATTCTTGTAGACGGCAAGGGGGTTGATGGTCGACACGTCTTCTCCGTAGGCCATAGTGCCGCCGTAACGGCCGGATGCTTCGTCATAAGGCGTAATGCCGGCTATGGCATATTGGAGGATTTCCGAACCGAAGCCGGTTTCGCTGTAGTAATGCTGCTTCCCCCAGCTGCCGTCGGCCTTGACGTTGAATTTGAGATTGCGGCGTATATTATAGGTCAGGTTGACCCTGGCGTTGTAGCGGCGGTAATCATTACCGATCTGCAAACCTTTCTTGTCGAGGATGCTGACGGATGAATATACCTTGATCTTGTCTCCGCCTCCGCTCAGCGAGAGGGAATAATTCGATGTGGCGCCGTTGCGCATGATCAGATCCCACCAGTCCGTGCTAGGGAAATTAGTGGCGTCGACGTGCTGCATGGCCAGCCACTCGTCAATGGTGCCGTCCTTGAAACTGACTATGTCGCGGTAGAGGGACATGTCTCCTCTTTGCTGGTAAAGGAGCATCGCGCGCGCGTAGTCATTAAGAAAGGAATACGGATTTATCGGCGTATCGATGGAGCGGGAATAGTTGAACTTGAGAGTCGGTCTGCCTTCGTTGCCGGATTTGGTGGTCACGAGGATGACGCCGTTGGCTGCGCGGGATCCGTAGATGGCAGATGCGGAGGCGTCCTTAAGCACGCTGACGCTCTCGACATCGTCCATATTGATCTGATTGATGTCCACATCGGGCATGTCGTCAACGACGATAAGAGGGTTGGCGTTGTTGACGGTGCCGATACCGCGAATCATCAGGGAAGCCTGGTCGCTTCCGGCCATGCCGGAATTCTGGATGACAGAAAGGCCTGTGGCCAGACCGGCCAGACCTGCGGAGAGCGAGGATATGTTACGGGTGGCGAGTTGCTCGTTGAATTGAACGGAGGCAACAGAGCCCGTCAGGTTGACCTTCTTCTGTGTGCCGAACCCGACCACGACAGATTCGTCCAGGATGCGGTTGTCGGGACTCATCTGGATGGTCATCGCTTTGCCGGGGGTGGCCGGAACATCCTGATTGGTGTATCCGAGGAAGGAGAACTGAAGGATGTCTCCAGCCTTGGCATCTATGGAAAAGGTCCCGTCCGAAGCGATGGCGCCTGTCCCTGAAGAGGTGTTCTGCACGGCCGCTCCGGCGAGAAGTTCTCCGTTTTCATCCAATATGCGTCCCTCGGTTCGCGTCCCTTGCTGGGCATGGAGAGGAAGGACCATCAGGAAGGCCAAAGTCAGTGCTACTAAATATCTGGTCGTCATAGTTACTTTACAAGTCGCTATTATTTATTACCCGCAAGGCGGGTAAAACCCTAAACCAAAATTTCCAAAGTCAAAAATACAAAACGCAGAAACAAGTTGAACGACTAAAACGTTCCATTCAAAAACCATGACAACATCATAACAAAAAACCGCCGCTGTCGTAGCGTCGGGTATATGGCGAGTTTCAGAGGAGGCCGTGCGTACTTGGCCAAATCTGTATGTTGTGTGTTGCTTGGTAGCGGGAGTGGGTCACGATCCCACGACCTCCGGATTATGAATCCGACGCTCTAACCAGCTGAGCTACCCCGCCAGGGCAAGAAAAAATCAGCGTGAAGCTGACTTTTTCTGTTGAGATAGAAGGACTCGAACCCTCACTGACAGAGCCAGAATCTGTAGTGCTACCATTACACCATATCTCAATGGTTCCACCCCCTCTCGGGAAATGGGACTGCAAAATTACTACTTTTTTTCAATTCTCCAATAATTTTCGGCAACTTTTGTTTACCTTTGCTTGATATACGCAAAAAAAGGCTATGGCGGGATTCAATTTCGGTTTCTTCGGAGACCAGGAGCACAGGGTGTTCAACTACAAGCCGAGGTACTACGATCCGGACGAAGAGGAGCGGAAAGCGAAGTTTTCCGCCGTGGACGGTCGTGACGCCGCTGCAAAGGAGGAGGGGACCCATGTCCCCGGAAGCAGCCTTCGCGGAGCTTTCCGCGGGGGCAATTATTCCCTGAAGCGCTCCTCCGGGGGGCGCGTGCAGGTGATTATCGGCATTGTGACCCTGCTTCTCATAGCCGTAGTGCTTGTTTATATTACGAAATTCTATTCGCTGCTGTAGATGGAACTGAGGATACTCCCGCAGAACGTTGCAAACATGATCGCCGCGGGCGAGGTCGTCCAGCGGCCGGCGTCGGTGGTGAAGGAACTGATGGAGAATGCGCTGGACGCCGGGGCCGATAAAGTCATGGTGGCCGTCACCGATGCCGGGCGCACCCTCATCCGCGTCATCGACAACGGCTGCGGCATGTCCCCGGACGACGCCGTGCTCTGTTTCGAGCGCCACGCGACATCGAAGATAGCGACGCCGGAGGACCTTTCCGCCATCCTGACCTTCGGGTTCAGGGGCGAGGCGCTCGCGTCAATAGCCGCCGTGTCGGAGGTGACCCTCCGGACGAAGCAGGCGGAAGCGGAAGTTGGCTGCGAGGTCGTCTTCGCCGCTTCGGAGCAGGTCTCCCTGAAGGAGGTCGCCGCCCCGGCGGGCTCGTCCTTCTCGGTCCGGAACCTGTTCTACAACGTGCCGGCCCGCAGGAAGTTCCTGAAGTCCGACACCGTGGAGCTCCGTCACATCGTGGAGGAGTTCACCCGCGTCGCCCTTACGAGGCCGGACGTCAGCTTCTCCCTTTCCTCCAACGGGCGCGACCTTTTCTCCCTCGGCCCCGCCAAGACACTGAAATTCAGGATTCTTGACGTGCTGGGACAGGGCGTTGTCGGCGAACTCACGGAGTTCGGGGCCGAGACTTCGCTCTCCCGCATCCACGGCTACATCGGCCGCCCGGAAAGCGCCCGCAAGACCCTTGGAAACCAGTTTTTCTTCGTCAACGGCCGCTATTTCCGCAGCGCCTATCTCCACAAGGCCGTGATGAAAGCCTACGAGGGGCTTATCCCCGACGGGGTGACTCCTTCCTATTTTATTTACATAGAGACAGACCCTTCCACCATAGACGTCAACATCCACCCCACCAAGACCGAGATCAAATTCGAGGACGACAGCGTGATGTTCCAGACCGTCTTCGCGACGGTGAAGGAGGCCCTCGGCCGCAGTTCGGCCGCCGGCTCCATCGACTTCGACAACCCTGAGCAGACCCGGATGCCCCACATCGGGACATCGTTTGAGGAATACAGGCCCGCAGGGGCGCCGGAGGTCAGTTTCGACCCGGCGTACGACCCGTTCGCCGATCCGGCGGGAGATCCCTCCGCGCGGCCTTCCGGCCTTGACGGCTTCGGCCCCTCGGGCTACGGCTCCGGGACGCACGCCGCCCCGCGCCAGAACTACGGCAAACTGTTCGAGGAGACCCTCGCGGCGGCGCCGGAGGTGCTCGTGGTGCAGGATAAGTACATCATAGCGAAGTCGGCGTCGGGAGTGATGGCGGTGAGCATCCGCCGCGCCCGTGAGAGGCTGCTCTACGACCGGTTCATCAAGGCGCTTTCCTCCGGAGCGCACGTCAGCCAGTCGGTGCTGTTCCCGGTGAGGGTAGAGGTCGGAGTGGAGAACCGTATGCTCTTCGACGAGAATGCGGAGATGCTTTCCTCGCTCGGCTTCGACATCACTCCGTTCGGTAACGACACGGTGGTCGTCGCCGGCGTCCCCGAGGGCTATTCCGCCGAGAAGGGGAGAGTCGAGAGGATGGTCTCCGACCTCATCCTCATACTCGCTTCCGGCGTCAAGGGAGCGCTAAAGGAGACGATGACCGCCTCCATGGCTGAGAAATTCGCCTTCCTGGGGGCTGCGGGCAGCTCTCAGCCGCTGTCCGCCCTGCAGGCGCGGCAGCTTCTCGACGCCCTTCTTTCTTCCGATAACCCTGAATTTACCTCCGGCGGCAAGCGGATCCTTTCCGTGATTCCGGTCCAGGAGCTGGACAAACGTTTCTAATATGCCTTACTACGAAAGCGGCAGACGTTCATTCCTGTCGATGATCCCACCGGCGACAAAACATCTGTTGCTGATAAATATCCTGCTGTACGTCGCCGTCGTCATCAACGACGAGTTCATGTTCCGCAATTTTGCGGTGTTTTTCCCGACGTGGAACAATTTCCCCGTGGCGGGGCTGCCGGATCCCCATATTTTCAAGCCTTGGCAGCTCCTGACATATATGTTCATCCACGCCAACTTCGCTCATCTGTTCATGAACATGTGGGGTCTGGTGATGTTCGGAATGGTCCTGGAACGGGAGATAGGTACTAAGAAATTCCTCATACTCTATTTCGTGAGCGGTTTCATGGCTCTTGTGTTCCACTTCGGCGTGCAGTACCTTCAGATTATATATTACGCGTCGGCCGGGGCGGCCCAGACCGCCTTCGACCTTCTCAGGACCCCGACGCTCGGTGCGTCGGGCTGCATCTACGGCGTCCAGGTGGCATTCGCCGTGCTGTACCCGAACCTGCCGCTGACCCTCATTTTCCCTCCGGTCACGATGAAAGCCAAGTGGCTTATGCTTATTTTCATCGGCATAGAGCTAATCGCCGGTATTACCGGCACTATGGAAGGCGTCGCCCATTTCGCCCACCTCGGCGGCGCGCTGGCCGGCTGTCTGCTCATCCTTTGGTGGAAGCGCCGTGGCGCCATAAGAAACTACTGATGCAATGGAGAAACCGGGAATCTTTTCACGAATAGTCTTCGCCGTCCTGGCGCTGGCGTTCGCCGCCGCGCTGCTTCTTGCGGAAGCGGCGACGGTCGTGAACCCTTCCCGTGCGTGGTTCCTCTCCCTGATCGGATTCTGCTTCGTGCCGCTGGTGCTGATCTGCTTCCTGCTTTTTATCACGGCGCTTTTCCGCCGGAGCCGGATGGCGTGGCTGCTGTTGCTTTCCCTTGTTATAGCCGTCTTTTTCATCGGCCGGACATTCCGTTTCTCTACGCCCTCGGCGACGGGGCAGCGCGGCCCTTCCGTGATGAGCTACAACGTCGGGCTTTTCGCCAACGCCGCCAGCGGGGCGAGCTCCCGGCTTGACCTCGCCGATTCCGTCGCGGCCTACATCCGTTCGGTCGGGGCGGACGTCGTCTGCCTTCAGGAGTTCTATCTCCCCAATTCCGTCAACGAAAAACGCTGGCTCGCATCCCGTTTCCCCGGATACCGGGCCGATTATTACACCCTTACCGGCCAGAACGGGACCGCCGGCTGCGTGACGCTTTCACGTTACCCGGTCATCAGGAAGGGCAAGATCCCCTTCGAAGGATCTACCAATATGGCCCTTTACACGGACATTGATACCGGAGGGGAGGTCTTCCGTATATATAACTGCCACCTGCAGAGCTACAACATGTCCATCCCGTTCATTTTTTCCTCTGTCCGCAGCGAGGAAAAAATGGAGGAGAGCGGCCGGAAGTTCCGCCGCTTCATCCTCGCCAGGGCGAAGCAGGTCGACAGCCTTGTGGCAGACATGAAGGAGTGCCAGGTACGGTCCTTCGCGGTGGGGGATTTCAACGACATGCCCGTCTCGTACACCTACAGCAGACTCATCAAAGACCGCAAGGACGCCTTCAAAATGGCCCGCCGCGGCTTCGGCGGCACCTTCTCGGCCCTCCTCCGCCTCATGCGCATCGACTACATCCTCTACCCCGACGGCCTCGACGCCACCTCCTATGCCATCGACCGCGTCAAATACTCAGACCACTACCCCCTCCTCGTCTCCTTCAAACCATTCCAATAACATCCCCGCCTAATGTCCCGCCCTTCCGGTTCCTCCCGCCCTTCTCGCTCCTCCTCTGCACCTTCCGGTTCCTCCCGCCCTTCCGGCTCCTCCCGCCCTTCTCGCTCCTCCTCTGCACCTGCTCACGCCGCCCTTTCGCCGAACGCCTCCTGGGGCGAGGCGCTGCGTGTCCTCCGGGAGGGAGGCGTCATCCTTTACCCCACAGACACAATCTGGGGGCTCGGATGCGACGCGACGGACCCCGCCGCAGTTGAGCGCATATTCCGCATCAAGGCCCGCCCCGAGGCAAAATCGCTCGTCCTCCTGGTCTCGGACCTCGACATGCTCGCCCGCTACGTGAAGGCCATCCCCGATATCGCCCTCGACCTCGTCGAAGTCAACGACCGCCCCATGACCATCATCTACCCGGACGCCGTCGTCGCCCCCTCCACCCCCGCCCCCGGCTCTGCTCCTGCCCCCTCCGCCCCCGGCTCCTCACCCTCGCCTTCCGCCCCCGGCGCCGCAGTTGCCCCTGTCCTCGCAGACAGGGCCCTGCCCCGGCAGGACCGGCGGTTCCTTGCCGCCAACGCAGTGGCGGCCGACGGCTCGGTGGGCATCCGCATCCCGCTGATGCCGGAGCTCTGCGACATGATCCGCCGCTTCGGGCGACCGATAGTCTCGACCTCCGCCAACGTCTCCGGCGAGCCTTCTCCGAGAGTCTTCGCCGACATTCCGGACTCAATCCGAGGCGCCGCCGATTATGTCGTAGACCCTTCCCTCGAGTCCTCCTCCACCGGCCTCGCCTCCCAGATCCTCAAACTCTCCCTCTCCGGCGAAGTCCAGATACTCCGCATGTAGCCCCGGCCACGTTATACCCCAATAGAGCGCCCTCCAAAGGGTTTTTGCGTGGCCATCCCCCCTTTGCAATATAGGTGAGGCCACACCTGATGCCTCCTCGCCCCTCTCTAAGAAGCCCTGGCGCGGCTGTCCCCGCGGGGAAACACGCGGAGCCTCTACACAATGACTTTCATTTGGCAGGGGGGAGATGTCGCCCGGGTTTCGGCGTGGAGTGTAAGGCGTTGATTATTAGGTTTCTACCGAAAGTCTTTCCCCCGAAAATTCAGGGGAAAGACTTCTGGTAAATTGCACATTATCAGTGATTCACACTCCACGGGCCAAACGGGGATGCCGGCGCTTACAGCCGCTCGTGGCGAAGATGCCGGCCCTCACAGCCGTTCGGGGCAAAAATGCCGGCTCTCACAGCCGCTCGGGGCGAAACTGGCGGCTAGCCGAGGTCGGCGAAGATGAGCCAGTCGGGGCTGTTGTAGGTGAGGTATCCGGTGAGGACGATGATAAGGAGGATGACGACGATCCAGAGGGGCCACAGTGTGCGGACGAGATTGCTGCGGCGAAGGCGGAGGGCAAGGTGGACGGCTCCGGTCATGGAGACCAGGTAGATGATGATGTCCAGGAACAGCAGTTCGCGGTGGACGAATATCCAGTAGGCGAAAAAAGCCGCCATAATGATAGGAATGACCGCCAGGCTGCCCAGGATGGGTGCGCCGATTTCCCGGATGTCACGGCGGGTGGCGCATAGGTAGGCGCTAAGCAGCAGCATCGGGTAGAAAACCATTTTGGTGTGTGCCATTACGCTCTCTTCCACGGGGAAGATATAGCCAAGGAAGTGGTTGAAGAACGGCAGGTGGTGCACAAAGTGCATACTCGTGCCCAGGATGGTGAGCACTATAATGGCGGCTATGGTTTCTTTGCGGGACATTTCGCTTCCTTGTACAGGATGCGAAAATACTCGCTTTTTTTTGCAACCGGGTTGCAAAAATCAGTAGATGTCTCCGAGAGTGATTGTCTGGCGGACCGTCATGGCGGGGTCGTCGACCATGGCGTCAAGGGTGAGAGCCTCTCCGGCTATTACGGTGTGCTCCAGGAAGCGCTTCTGCTCGGGCCAGGTCTCCTCCATGTTGGCCGCCATGTCGTGCGAATGGTCTTTGTAACGGTAGATCTGGTAGGGGCAACGGATCTTCGCGAGGATTTTGACGAGCTCGTCGCTGCCGTAGATCCCCCGCTTGCCGAAGGCGGTCTTGCCATAGGCCACCGCGCCGTCGTTGGTGCCGTGGAAGAGCAGGTGAGGGCAGGGCATGGAAGCATACGACGGCTTCCCCGTGTCGGTCATTATCGCCCCGGCGAACGACATCACGCCCTTAAAGCGGAATCCCTCCGGGAGCGCTTTGGAGAGTTCGCGCGAATTGCAGGATTCCCACACGGAGGAGAGCGATATCATCGCGCCCGCAGAACTTCCGGAGATGACTATGTTGTTCATATCTACTCCGAGTTCAGGATGCTCCGAAAGATATTTAATCGCGGAGAATACATCCTCTACGCCAATGTCCACAGCCCTTTTGCTCTTCTTCGCGGCATCTATGAGATGCGCAAGGTCGAACCGCATCGGGACTCCCTTGAGCCCGAGGCGGTAATCGACGCTTACCACCCTGTAGCCGTCCTCTATCATCTGCTCGAACCAGGAATTGCAGAACGGGTCGTTCCTCCGGCCCGTGATGAAGCCTCCGCCGAAGACATACATCACGGTCGGCTTGCGTCTCCCGTCGGGAAGGAGGTCCTTCCCCGGCGCAGGCTGGTAGATGTCGAGGAAGAGGTCGCAGGTGTCCCGGTGAGCAAAAAGGTACGTCTCGGGGGCGGGCAGCGTGACTTCGCGGTTCGCCACGAACTGCGCCCGCGCCGTCAGCGCTGAGAGCAGGATGAATGTCAGTACTAAAAGCTTTTTCATTGGTAGGCGTGATGCTATAAAAAGTGGTAATACACGAAGGCGGCGGCGGCGACGGCGGCGGTCTCGGTGCGGAGACGCGAGGAGCCGAGGTGGACGGGGATATAGCCCGCGGAGCGCGCCGCCTCGACCTCCTCGGGCGAGAAGTCGCCTTCGGGGCCGATGAGGACGGTGATGTCGGTCGCCCCGGGCGCCGACTCAAGCGCTGCGCTCATCGGCACCCGTTGCCAGGCAGCCCCGTCGAAGCAACAGGCAATCAGCCGCAGCCTCCCTTCCCGGTCGTCACCGGCAGTGCAGTTGCCGCCAGGAAGGGCGTCTGTTGCTGGCTGGTCGCCGGCAGGGCAGTTGCCGCCATGGAGGGCGTCAATCGCTGGCTGGTCGCCGTCAGGGCAGTTGCCGCCGGGAAGGGCGCCGGCTTCGTGAAATTCACCTGACACGCCGACTGGCAGTGCAGGGCTTTCAGAGGCACTTTGCCGTGTCAGGTGAGGCGAAATTGGCTCGCCTGACACGCCATGCGCCCCTACAGCCCCGTAGGAGGCACTTCGCTGTGTCAGGTGAATTTCACCAGCGAGGAAGTCGCGGACAGGAACGGGCTCCGGGATGGAGGGAAGGAGGGCTTTGAGGGACTGCTTTGTCGCGGCGAGGGCGACGCGTCGGGCGCGGTCGGCCTTGAAGACGCGGCGCTCGGAGCGCTCGCCGATAAGCGGGACTATGCTTTCGACGCCGAACTCGGTGGCCTTTTCGACGGCCCATTCGAAGCGGTCGGTGTTTTTGGTGGGACATACGCCGAGTGTGAGGCGGTAGGGAAGTGCGCCCCATCCCTCCTCGGCCGAGTCGATCCGGAGGACCGCCTCGCGAGGGTCGGCGTCTATCAGTGTGCAGTGGAGAAGGGTACCGGCCCCGTCGATGCAATCGACCGGGTCTCCCTCCCTGTGCCTCAGTACTTTGATGCAGTGCCGGGCTTCCTCACCGTCCAAACGGACGGTCCCGGCGTCGATTTCAGATGCAAAAAACAGTTCCATACCGCTAAAAAACGGTGAAAAAATACGAATAACTTGTTAAAATGAAAAATAAATCCTACTTTTGCAGCCGCAAATTTTGCACACTTTTGTTTAACTAGTTAATGTATTTACCATGAAGAAGGTATTTATGTCTTTCGCAGTCGTGGCCCTTATGGCCGCCGCCGTTTCCTGCGGTTGCAACAACAGCAAGCCCGCTGAGGAGCCCGCCGAGGAAGCTGTCGAGGAAGTCTGCGACAGCTGCGCTGCCCCTTGTGACAGCTGCTGCGCCGCTGCTGAGGAAGTTGTCGAGGCTCCCGCCGAGTAATTTCCCCCGCAAATACGCGAAAAAGAGATATCGCTCCGAGAGGGACGATATTTTTTTTGTATTTTTGTAACTGTACGTTAAATCTAAGACCAATGAAATACTACATCCTCTTTGGCCCTCCGGGTGCCGGAAAAGGCACTCAGGCCGGCGCAATGGCTGAAAAATTCAACCTCCGTCACATATCAACAGGTGAACTCCTCCGCGGCGAAATCGCCGCCGGGACCCCTCTCGGCCTCAAGGCCAAGGCGCTCATCGACGACGGCAATCTCGTCCCCGACGAGGTCGTCGAAGGCATGATAGAGGATAAATTCAACACGGTGACCGGCGTCGACGGCTTCCTTCTCGACGGCTTCCCCAGGACCGAGGCCCAGGCTGTCGTCCTCGACGAAATCCTCGGGCGCCGCGGGGAGGCCCTCTCCGGCGTCATCTCCATAATGATCCCCGACTCTATGGTTATGGACCGCATACGCCACAGGGCCGAGATCGAAGGCCGCGCCGACGACGCCCGCGACGAGGTCATCCGTCACCGCATCGAGACCTACCACTCCAAGACCGAGCCCCTCATCGCCTTCTACAAGTCCTCAGGCCGCTACACCGAAGTCGACGGGACAGGCACCGTCGAGGAAGTCCGTGAACGCATTTTCAGCATAATGAAATGAGAAAGTTCTTCTTCCCTCTGCTTGCTCTCCTTGCCGCAGCCTGCGGCTCGCCCGACCTTTCCGAAATCCCCGCCGCGACGGCTGAGCAGGTCGCGAGGGTCGAACCCCTCAGCTGGTGGACCGACATGGAGACCCCTCTCCAGCTTATGATCCAGGGCAAGGGCATCACCTCCTATGACGTCCGCATCGAAGGCGGGCGCGGCGTTAGGGTGACCGGCATCACCGACGCCGAGAACCCTGATTTCATCTTCGTCGACGTCCGCATCGGCGAGCTGGCAAAGCCCGGTGTCTACACCCTCGTTTTCAAGGAGGAGCACGGCTCGAAGACATTCAGGTACCCTTACATCATCCGTGAGCGCGACAAAAAAGGCCGCAGGGAAAGCTTCACGACAAAGGACCTCATCTACCTTATCATGCCCGACCGCTTCGCGAACGGCGATCCGACCAACGACGAGTCCTATTCCGCGACAGCCCCGGCCTACGACGACGGCTCCGCTGTCTCGTGGCGCATCCCGGAGCTTCCGGAAAAATGCGACCGCGAGGCCCCTCTCGCCCGCCACGGCGGCGACATCCAGGGCGTCATAGACCACCTTGATTACCTTGCGGACCTCGGTGTCACGGCCCTCTGGAGCACCCCCATGCTCCTCGACAACCAGGTCTTCGAGTCCTACCACGGCTACGCCTGCGAGGACTACTACCACATCGACCCCCGTTTCGGGGACAACGCCCTCTACAGGACCATGGTCGAAAAGGCGCATGAGAAAGGCATAAAAGTGATAATGGACATCGTCACCAACCACTGCGGCACCGGCCACTGGTGGATGAACGACGCCCCGTTCCGCGACTGGTACCACCGCCACGACGAGTATATGCAGATGAACGCCCAGTTCTCCGTCTATATGGATCCCCACGCCTCCAGGACGGACCGTGAGCGGCAGGAGAGCGGTTGGTTCGTCCCCATGATGCCGGACATGAACCTCGACAATCCCTACACGCTGAAATACTTCCAGCAGTGGGCCGTCTGGTGGATAGAATACGCGGGCCTGGACGGCCTCCGCGTCGATACCTACCCCTACAACGAGCCCGAACCTATGAGCCGCTGGTGCGAGGCCGTCCGCAGGGAATACCCCTGGATCAACATCGTCGGCGAGTGCTGGGACACCTCCATTCCCCAGCTCGCCTACTGGCAGGACGACGCTCCCAACAAGGACGGTTTCGACTCCAACCTCCCTTCAATCATGGACTTCCCTCTGAGGGACGCCATGATTGCGGCTCTCTGCGAGGACCAGGTCTGGTGGAACGAGGGCATGACACGCGTCTATAACGTCATCGCCCAGGACTTTGCCTACGAGAACACCGACAACATGCTCATCTTCTTCGCGAACCACGACCATCCGCGCACGGGTGACATCCTGCGCGCCGATCCGGCGAGGATGAAGCTCGCCATAGGCCTTCTCGCCACCCTCCGCGGCATCCCTCAGCTCTACTACGGCGACGAGATGATGTTCCTCGAGCGCCCGGGCTTCGGCAACGACGGCTCCAAGCGCATCGACTTCCCGGGCGGCTGGGAAGGCGACAGCGAGGACCTCTTCACCGAAGAAGGCCGCGCCGAAGCCGGAGGAAGTTTCGCGGAGCTCCACGACTTCACGAAGACCCTCCTCCGCTGGCGCAAAGGGAAGGACGTGATCCACCACGGCAGGACCCTCCATTTCCTCTCCAGGGAGAATGTCGGCCGCCACAACATCACCGACAACACCTACGGCTACTTCCGTTACGACGACACCGACACCGTCTATGTCTTCGTCAACAACTCCCTCGATGAAAAACCGCTCCCGTGGCACAGATACGCCGAATTCACCCCTTCCGCCGTCAAGGCGAGGGATGTCGTGAGCGGGGAGGAAATCACCCTTTCCGATTCTGTCAGGGTGGCTCCTAAATCAATACTCGTGGCTGAGTTCTAATCCCTTAGCAGTTCAAGGCACATCCTTGAATTGTGGTAGGGACATTTCCAGAAGCCGGCCTTCGGCTGCGAACGGTCCGGCGAACCGTCCGGAAGGAGGGACCAGTACCATTCGCCGGAAGGGTCGACAAGATTATTGAAGATATACTCCAGAGTGGCCTCTGCCCGTTCCCGGGCGGAGGTTTCTCCATGG
This sequence comes from uncultured Bacteroidia bacterium, assembly GCA_902791945.1. Lineage (GTDB taxonomy): Bacteria > Bacteroidota > Bacteroidia > Bacteroidales > UBA932 > Cryptobacteroides. The sequence continues at coordinate 24,994 of CADAXR010000004.1, read as the reverse complement.
CAGCGGGCCAGCCACAGGTTGCCTACGACGGTTTCCGCATACACCCACCATTCCGGATTCCCTTCCAGGGAACCGTCAGGCCGGAGTATGGTGTTCCCCGCATCGGCAAGGCGCCGGCAGCGGGGACGGAGCTCCTCAAAGAGGCTCTCGTCGCCCAGGGCAAGGGCGCATTCGAGCGCCAGCCACGACGTCTCTATGTCGTGGCCGGGCGATGGCCTGCAGGGGAGCGGTGACCAGTCTTTTGTGAAATATAGCAGAAGGTGTCCTTCCTGGTCCACCATCCGGGATGTCAGGAGTTCAAGGAGCGGGACGGTGGCCTTGCGTAGCCCTTCGGAGGGCAGCACCCGGTAGAGATTGGCGTATGCCTCCGCAAGGTGGAGGTGGGAATTCATCGTCTTGTCGGCATTGATATCCTTGTCGCTCAGGGACATATCCTTCAGCGAAGAAAAATCGCGTGCCAGCGCTTCGGTGTAGCCCCCGAAAGCATTGTCGGCATAATGCTTTTCTATTATCCCGTAAAGAGAAGCGGCGGCATCCCTGTAGCGCTCCTCGCCGGAAGCGAGGTAGAGCTCCGAGAGACCGTAGATGCCGAACGCCTGGGCATAGAGCTGCTTCTTGCATTCGAGCGGCTGTCCCGAGGCGTCCACGCTCCAGAAGACTCCGCCGTACAGCGGGTCGATGAAATGCCGAAGGAAATAATCACCGGCCCATACGGCCGCTTCCAAATACTCCTTCCGGCCAAGGGAGAGATAAGATGCGGAAAAACTCCAGGCTATCCTGGCGCAGAGGACGGCTCCGCGCGGCGCTTCCGGATGGATTGCGCCCCGGAAGTCCGCCTCGCCGAAGAATCCTCCGGCGGGGTCGCGGAGGCCCGTCCAGTAGCCGAGGATATTCTCCTCGAGCATCCTCTGCAAACTTTCCTTATTCAACGACATCCTTTTCAAGCCTCAGCGGATAGAAACAAAGGCATACGACGGCGGCGACGGCCCCTATGGACGGAATCCAGCTCATAAGCGAACGGATCGCCGTCAGCGCTTCGCCGGTCTGCTCTGCGGACCCGGCCGAATATCCGGCCGCTCCGAGTATCATCAGAAGGATGAATCCTCCGAACGCGCCGCCGAATTTCTGGGCCATCGAAGACGAGGAAAAAATGAGTCCGGTCGACAGGTTCCCGTTTCGCCTGCGGCTGTCTTCCGCTATGTCGGCGAACATCGACCATATTAGCGGGGAACCCACGCCGACTGCCAGTCCCACCAGGATCTGGCAGGCTACGAGTATCCACAGTCCGGCCGTGCCGGCGGGTATCCAGAAGATACCGGCATTGATGACGGCGGCAAGGAGAAGCGTGGCACGGAACGCGCCTCTCTTCCCCAGACGGGAGGAGAGGGGAACGGCAAGCGTCACTCCCAGCATCTGCGCTATCTCTCCTATAATCAGGAAGAGAGCGCAGGAGAGGAAAAGGTTGCCTCCGAGTATGTTGGCGAAATAGTAGGCCGCTGCGCCGCCGCGAAGGGAGGCGAACAGCAGCTGGCCGATACCGGCACCGAGAAGCAGCCACCAGGGGCCGTTCCCTGCAAGCTGCTTCAGGTCTTTGAGTATGGACCCCCTTTCGGTCGTCCTTTCTCCCTGTACTCTCTCCCTCGTGAGGGCGAAGCAAAGCAGGAAAAGGACTGCGCAGGCAGCCGCTACCGCGGAGACGGTCAGAAGCCACGAAGACGGATCGGCGTCGCCGACCCCGCGTATCGTTTGTCCAGCCGCATTCACTTTCCCGGAGACCGACCTCTCGAAAATCCAGAACACACCCATCGCTATGAAACTTCCCACATAGGCGAAGAACATCCTGAAGGAAGAGAACACCGACCTTTCCTTCGAGTCGGTGCTTATCACCCCGAGAAGTGCCCCGTAGGGTACATTGACGGCCGTATAGACAGTCATCATCAGGATGTACATGACGTAGGCGTACACGTGCTTTACCGTGTAGGATGTGTCCGGGACGTAGAATGACAGGATACCTATGACCGCGAACGGGATTGCCATCCAAAGCAGGTATGGACGGTATTTCCCCCATCGGCTCACGGTACGGTCCGCTATCAGCCCCATCATGGGGTCCGAGACCGCGTCATAGAGTTTTGTTATGAGCAGCAGCGTCGCCGCATGGGCGGGCTTCAGCCCGAACACGTCGGAATAGAAGACTGGCAGGTAATACGAGAATATCTTCCAGAACATGCTGGAAGCCATGTCTCCGAAGCCGTAGCCTATTTTTTCAGACAGTCTTGCCATTGTTCTTGTCTATCAGGCGGTTGAGGGTCTCTACAGACAGGCCTGTACGATACCCGTCCGGCGCCGTGTTGAGGCAGTAGTCGACCAGCCGGTCGATGCTGGACTCCGCCACGTGGAGACGCGTGTCCGACGATGCATAATAAATGAGCACGCGGCCGTCTTCGTCGGCTATCCAGCCGTTGGAGAACAGCACGTTCATCACGTCGCCCACATATTCACCCCCCTCCGGTGCCATGAAAAAGCCGCCGGGCTCCGCAATGACGCGCGAAGGATCGTCCAGGGCGGTCATATAAAGGTAGAGAACATAGCGAAGCCCTGAGGCGCAGCCACGGACCCCGTGGGCGAGGTGAAGCCAGCCCGCAGGAGTTTTGATGGGATGAGGGCCCTCTCCGTTTTTGCTTTCCTTTATGGTGTGATAGAAACGTTCGTTGAGGATTTTCTCGTCCCTTATCACGGCGCCGTCCATCGTGTCGACAAGCGTCCAGCCGATGCCGGCTCCGCTGCCGGCCTCGATGAATCCGTCCTGCGGGCGTGTGTACAGGGCGTATTTGCCGTCCACGAATTCCGGGTGCAGCACCACATTGCGCTGCTGGCTCGCGGACACTATGTCCGGTAGCCTCTCCCAGTGGACAAAGTCGTGCGTCCGGGCCACACCTGCGGCCGCGACTGCCGAGGAGCAGTCTCCCGGCTTCGCGTCAGGGTCTTTCCTTTCCACGCAGAATAGTCCGTAGATCCATCCGTCCTCGTGGGCCGTAAGCCTCATGTCGTAGATGTTCGTCGCGGGTTCGCCGTACTCCGGCATCACCACCGGCCTGTCCCAGAAACGGAATCCGCTGACTCCGTCCGGACTCTCCGCCACTGCAAAGAATGATTTTCTGTCGGCGCCTTCCACGCGGGCGACAAGCAGGTAGCGGCCGTTCCATTTTATAGCTCCGGCGTTCATTACGGCGTGGATTCCGAACCTTTCCATCAGGAAGGGATTGGTCACCGGATCCAGGTCATAGCGCCAGGAGAGCGGCGCGTGTGCCGCCGTAAGGACCGGGTATGCATAGCGCTCGAACACTCCGTTCCCTTCAACAGAATAATTTCTCCTCTCAATCAGCTCCCGGTGCTCTTTCCGCAGCCGGGAGAGCCTGTCTTCAAAATTCATCGTCATAAAGATTTGGAAGATCCCTTTCCAATAATATGTCATCTTTTCCTGCAAACAACTTGAAGTCTTCCTCGCTGTAGCATCCTTTGTAGGCGTTGAAGTAGTGGCTCTCCGGCGGAAGCCCGCCGTTTCTCCAGACAAGAGCGAAAGAAAGACCGCGGTCCTTGATTGCCGGATAAAGGACTCCCGTCCACCATGTCCTGTTGTTGTAGGAAGAATGGGCCGGGTTGTTGTTTTCGATGCCGCATTCGGTCATCGCGGCGAATTTACCCTTCTCCCTGGCGATGTCCGCAATCATGGTGCAGAGACCGGGGACGAACTCGGTGAAGCGGCGCCCGTCGGCATCGTAGGCATCAAGGCCTAGAATGTCGACATAATCGTCTCCGGGCCAGAATTCCAGGTAGATATCCCGGTGGTCCGACGCAGGGTTCCATATAAAATGGATAGCGTCGGGCGAGTAGGCGAAAATGAGATTGTCGAGCCCTTTCTCGTTCCGCAGATAATCCACGGTGAAGCGCCACATCGCGGTATAGTCGGCCGCCTCCGCGCTGCCCTTTCCCCACCAGAAACCGTTGCCGGTGTGCTCGTGCCAGGGGCGGAAAATAAGCGGGATGAGCTGGCCTTCCGGCGTGGTCAGGCCCTCGAAGAAGGCCGCCACCCGGTCGAGCCAGGTCTTGAAGAGTTCGTGCTTCTCCTTACCGGGGAGCATCGTGTGGACGGCGGGCGTGTTGTCCCAGGAGTTCCCTCCTGTGACGGGGTTCGCGCAGTGCCAGGAAATCGTGTTTACGGCACCTCTGGCATAGGCCGCCCGGATGTGATTCCGTATGGTCTCGAAAGACTCGCCGTCGATGTTGTTCCTGTGTCCAAGTTCTATCTCGGAGATGTCCCAGCCGCAGACGGCGGGGTGGCTTCCGGTAAGAATCTTGGTGTCTGAGGTTGACACGCTGCCGTCATCCCACCACTTCTCCCCTCCGGAGAGGCCGTACTCGGTAGGAATCTGGGCGCCGAACATCGTCCCGGAGGAGCGTAGCGCGTCCATGTTCCTGTACAGATTGTCCCGGAGCCGGGCAGAGGTGACTACAGGGACCGGAGGCGTTGGCGTGCCCTCATCGGGCACTGCCGGCGCCGCCCCCTCCGGGGCTGCCCCCCCGCATGCGCAGGAGAACAGCCCGAGGGCGGCGATAAGGTTCAGGGTAAAGCGTCTCAATTTCATTTCGCAGTCAGTGTCAGCCACTTGGAGCTGATATCGAAAGTCAAGTCATACGTCCCGCTGGCGAAGCCGCAGTAGCCCGGGAAGATCTGGGGCGGGTCGCCGCCGGCGTCGTGGTAGGCGAGCTGGATACCGGTGCTGTCGTAACCTCCATCTTTGTACGTGTAGAGATTGTTCCAGTTATTGTACTCGGTGTAGATGCGGAAGCCGTAATCGCCGGGACCGAAATCCATCTCGATGTCGGAGGCCGTGTAAAGGCCGGAGGACTGCCGGGTAAGCGGAGTCCCACCATTAAAGTTCCATCCCCAGGTGAAGGGACTGCCGACGAGGTAAAGTTCTGCGGGACCGGGAGCGACAGACGGGGTCAGCGTCAGCACCATCGTATTGATGTTGAACGACACGTCATAGGTCCCGTCCTCGTAGCCGTAATATCCGGGGAAGATCTGGGGCGGCTCTCCGCCGGCATCGTGATAGTACAGCTGGATACCGTTTGCGTCATACCCGCCGTCGCCGTAGGTGTAGCAGAGGCCCCAGTCGTCTTTGACGGTATAGATGCGGAAGCCGACATCGTCGTTGTCGCCGAACGCCATCTGGATGCCGGACGCCGTGTAGAGGCCGTCGGAATTCTTCGAAAGGGCAAGACTCTCGGAGAACTGCCAGGACGGGTTGAAAGAACCGCCGACCATGTAGAGTTTTTCCGGCGTATTTTCGGCCACAAAGGCAATGCGCTTGGTCGAAATATCCAGGGTGACATTATATCTGCCTGCGCCTAAACCGAAATAGGAAGGATAAAATTGAGGATCGCCTCCATGGGCGGCAGAATAAGTTTCACCGCCAACTACTATAATGTCGTCAGCCGTGGAATTGGGTTGATCATTGCCGAGCCAGGTCGCATTCCAGTCGTTATTGAGATAGATCTTGAATCCCTCGGTATTGACAATGTCGATCGAACCGGTGTAAACAGTACCGTCCCCTTTTGTGAGGACGTTGTTTTCAGACCAGTCCCAGCTCGGGTCGAGGCAGCCGCCGATCAGATAGACCTTTGCAGGGAGGCACTCACTGCAGTCCTTGCTCTTGAAACGGCGCATCTGGCTCCTTGCGACGGTAAAGTTTGTCGAGGAACTGATTTCCGCTGCCGGTACGCCGTCGTCACCTACTATTGAGACGGAGAATCCGTTATATCCGGAAGATGATACCGGTACAGGGATATAGAAGCTCATCGAAGAGGGATGCCCTGCGGGTATTGTGATTGTTATTACCTTTTCAGGGTCAGACTGCGCATCCGCCTGAGAGAGTACAGACACCCCCGGTTCGGGTTCTCCGATTGAGAAGGCACCGTTGATGCGGCTTCCTGGTGAGAAGCGCAGCGATGTGGCATCGGCCGGAATGTTCGTAAAGCTGAATTTGAACAGGCCGGAGACCGGGTAGAAAACGTAATTGTCGCTCTCGGACAAGGCAATCATCGGAGCGTTGGTCTGTCCTTCCTGCCAGGTATAGACGGAGGGAAGATTGATGCTCAAATCGCCGGAAAGGGATACTTCGCCGGCAAACGCGGCGGGGAACACGGCAATGCCTGTGTATTCTCCTGCGGGACCGGTGAAGGCGCCGGAGGCTGCATCGGAAAGTGTGAATGTGACAAATTCAGTCCCGTTCCAGAGGGCGATGGCATCTCCGTTCTGCCAAGAAGGGACTCCGGCATCGGTTATGCTTGCCGAAGTCTCCACATCGGTAGAGACGGAAGCATGGATTGTAAGGAATTCTCCTTCGGAAGGAAGAATGTCGCCGTGGACGCCCTCACGGCTGCATGAAAGGGCCAGGATTGCAAGACCAGTCAGTATAATGCTTTTTTTCATAGTCTTATCCTCCTAAAAATCAAGTTCTTCTCCTGTGTCCCAGTCACCCTCGAACGAGGAAGATTCAGGCTTGCCTCCTTGGCTTGCAAGGAAACATGTATCAAACGAAACCTTATAACAGCTTGTTTGTGGAGTTTTGTAATTTTTTCTCATCGCTATTGTGTCAATGTAAGACGCATTGTGTTCATGTTCAGTTTGAAATGGTACGTTCCCGGGTTATATCCGAGCGCCACGGGATAAATCTGGGCGTCTGCCGCTCCGGTCTCGGCTATGTATGCCGCGCCGTCGACGATAATGATATTGTCGTGGGTTGAGTCGGCAGAGCCGCCATACCATTTCGTCCAGTTCTTGTCAGTCCAGATCTTGAATCCGTCCCATTCATTGGCTTGTACGATAGTGATGTCGCCTTCGTAGATGCCGTCGGAGGTCTTTGTGAGGACAAGGTCGTCGGAGAAATCCCAGGAGGGGGTAAAACATCCGCCGTGGAGATACATTACATCGGAACCACTGCTGTCGATGTCTCCGGTGCGCGTAAACGTGGCTGTCATTGAGCCGAAGTCCATCGAAATGTCGTATTTGCCGTCGGTGTAACCGAGTTTTCCGGGGTAGAACTGCGGGACGTCGGTGTCGGTGACCTTGAGAATCTTCACATTGCCATAGCTGGAGTTGGCTTCGTCCATGGCAAAGTAGGGACTCCACTGATCGACGCCAAGGAAGACCTTGAAGCCATTGGGGTTGTCGTTGTTGCCAAGGCGCATGTTGACGCCTTTGAGCTCATAGACCAGGCCTGAGACCTTGTCGAGCGTCTGTGCGTCGGCAAATGTCCAGCTCCAGTCAAAGCAGCCTCCGAGAGGATAGAGCTTGTCGGGAAGATCTTCTTCAGGAAGGTCGCCTTTGCGCGTAATGGTCATGTTCATCGTGTTGAAATTGACTGTGACGTCATAAACGCCGTCCTGGTATCCTGCCGTTGCGGGGAAGAACTCATATCCCTGCCCGGTTTCGATGACAGTGATGTTGCCGAAGGCTTCGCCGGGGGCCTGCCCTGCAAAGCGGGGATCTGAACCATCCTTTGAGAAGGCGAATTTGATGCTCTGGTTGTTGGCAACAGGGAGCAGTTTAAGAGGAAGGTCGGAGACTTTGTAAATTCCTTCGGATGAGGGCGTTACTGCAGGTGAGTTCTGCAGGTCCCACTTGTAGGGAGTAGCCGAGCCAATTACATAGATGGCGGAAGGGTTCACGAACGCCTCGCTATATGGTGTGATGTTCACTGTCGCGAGGTTGGAAAGCACTGGCTCAAAGTCTGAGGCTGTAGCATAGATTCCGAAACGGATGTCGGTTGCGGCGGTGGCTCCGAGGGTCGTCATGAAGCCGTTGAGGTCGCCGTGGGTAAAGGTGACGGAACGGGCGCTTCCGGCCTGGTGCTTCACGGGAGTGGAGAAAAGGTCGCGGGAGGCGAGATTGATGTAAACGTCATAGCTGACGGCTACATCGGAAGCGGCGGCGGTCCAGTCGAGCTTCAGGGCCGCGGAAGCGGCGGAAGCTTCGCTGAGCACGACGCTCGTATTGTTGGCTGTCAGCACGGGGGCTGTGAGGACAGCTCCGCCGGGCTCATCTCCGCCACCGGGAATGTCTTTGTCCTTTTTCTCACAGCCTGTGAGGGCGGCGACGGCAAGGACGGCCATCATTGCAAGAATCTTTTTCATAGCTATCAGTGGATTTTGATCATTACATAGAAAAGTTCGGTGGAGCTGCGCCACATGTTGTCGTAGAACCCGTCGCGGGCCGGCTCCTTGCCGGCGTCCTGGAGCGGGAAGCGGAACAGAGTGTTGTCCCACTCGTCAGTACCGAAGATCATTGTCGAGGTCACGTTGCCCCTGGTTATGCGCATCTGGCCCGTGGTGAGGTCCAGTTTCCACGTGGCCTCGCCCGGAGGCAGCAGGTGGCGGAGCCTCGGGTCCATATCGAGAGGTTCCTCTTCCGAATAGGGTGAGTAAACGCCCCAGAAATGGCCGTATTCGCCGTCAAGGCCGGCGGTATGGTTGATCGTGCCGGTCAGCATGTTGTCTTCCGGCTCTTCGTTCATCGTTATAATGACATGGTCGTCGTATTCGGGGAGACCGAATGATCCGAACTCCGATCCGTTCAGAGGAGTGTCCCACGCCCCGTCGCCGGAGCCGCTGACCCTCTGGTTGCAGTGGAGCTTGACATTGACCACCGCCCATTCGCCGACATAGAATGCGTCGTAGGCCTCGAGATAGATGTTCCAGACAAGCGATTTGCCGGATTCGGATGTGACCGTAATCCTGGCCCTGCGCTCGGGGTTGCTGAAGTTGAGGGTGCCGCCCTTGGAGACGCTGGCTGTCGCCCCGCTGGAAACGACTATGCCCTCCACCGGCACTGCGGAATAGGGGTAGGTCGGGCTTTCCATCACATAGACTGTCGCGCTGCACTCGTCCTCGTCCCTTTCGATGACGGCGGTGCCGAGCTGGCCCTTGACCTTGAGCTCAAGGAGAGACATCTCGTTCCCCGGAAGGTCCTTGTCGATGGTCTTGACGCAGCCAAGTGCCGCGACGGCCGTAAGAATAAGTATGAATACTTTTTTCATGGGTCTCAGAAGTTGTTTTGGGATGAGGGGACATTGGGATTGAGGTCGACCTCTCTCTGCGGGATGGGGAAGAAGGCGGCTTCGTCCTCGGTCAGGCTGCTCGCCTCCTGGACGGTCCTTGTGACGCTTGCCGTGCGCCTGAGGTCGAAGAGGCGGTTGCCCTCGAAGGCGAGCTCCCTCTTGCGCTCGTCGATGACCGCCTTGCGGAAATCGGCGAGGGAGAGGCCCGGCGTCAGCTCTCCGATGCCTGCGCGGCTGCGTATGGCATTTACCAGAGGATATCCGGTCTCGGGGCCGGCCGCTTCGGCCAGCACGAGGGCGATGTCGGAGAAGCGCATAAGGTAAGGACGCGCGCTGGTCCTCTCGCCGATGAAGTCGGGATCGACGTACTTCGAGGTGAAATAGCCTCTCACCGGAGAAGGCGTAATCTCGATGCCGTTCTGGTCGTAGATCGTCCTGTGGATGAGCTCGGTGCGGCGCTTGTCGGTCGTGAGGAAGGCGCTCTCGACGAAATCGTCGTTGATGAGGAATACGCCCCAGCCGTTGCCGTTGCCCTTCTGGAGGGAGCCGTCGCCGTATTTTATGAAAATGGGGACGGAACTGTTGTTCGGAAGGAACTGCAGGGGGATCTTGGTGTACATGCCCTCGTGGGTGCCGCTGCGGTCCGTGGACATAATGAATATGTGCTCCGGCCCGTCAGGCGCGTTGACGTCGTAGATGTGACGGAGGTCGGTATCGAAACCGTAGATGCCTTCGTAGTCGCCGACCACGTGGGAGGCCTGCTCCGCGGCGAGCGCATAGGTCGCCGCGACGTCGATATCGAGGCTGCGGTAACCTGCGGCCCCGTATTCTTTGGAGGATGCCAGCGTCAGGTAAACCTTTGCGAGAAGGCCCTGCGCGGCCGCCTTGTCAACCCTGCCGAAGGATTTGTTCACTTCCAGCATGTCGATGGCGTCACTGCAGTCCTTGATGATGATGTCGTAGATTTCCTTTATGTCCTTCGCGAGGGGAGAGGTGGTCTGCTCGAGCGAGGAGATGGGCTTAAGCGAGACCGGGCAGACGCCGAAACTGCGTACGAGGTTGAAGTAGTTCCACGCCCTGAGGAAGAGCGCCTCGCCGACGATCCTGTTCCTGACGTCTTCGGCGAAATTGCCGTTCCCTACGCGGTCGATCACCATATTCGCCCGGTTGATGCCGATGTAGCAGTATTTATAATAATAGTGCGTAAGCTCGGTGTTCGGCGTGACAGTCCAGTTCTCGAGCATGTGGATGTCGCCGGGCTCGTCCGATTTCGGATACATGTCGTCTGTCGGTATGTCGCCTACGTACCAGATGCCGCGGAGGTACTCCAGGTAGTTGAGCGCGTTGTAGGCGTACATGAGCCCCGACTCGGCGTCCTCTTCGGTCTTGTAGAAATTGTCGCCGGAGTAGAAACCGTAGGATTTTTCCTGCAGCGAGCAGGCGCTGAGCGCCAGGATGGCCGCTATGGCCGTGTATATTGCGTAATGTCTCATACTCTAGAAAAGGATTTCGATGCCGGCGGTGAACTTGCGGAACTTGGGATATCCTCCCCAGTAGATGCCGTCCAGGCCGACCTCCGGGTCGTATCCGTCGAAGCGGGTGAATGTGTACAGGTTGTCGATGTTTCCGTAGAGCCTGATGCTCTCGAGCCACTTCTTCCCTATGAGGAATTCATAGGAGAGGGAGATGTTCTGTATCCTCAGGAAGGAACCGTCCTGGATGAAGTAGTCGGACAGCTGGTACTGGCGGATGCTGTTGAGGCTCGGGAAATCGTTGGTCGGGTTGTCCGGGGTCCAGCGCTTGGCCTTGACCCTCGGGCTGTAGGTGTAGCCGTTGTAGAGTACGTCGTTGCCGAATACCCCGTAGAGGAATATCGACAGCGAGAGCTGCCTCCAGGAAGCCCTGAGGTTGAGGCTCGCGGTGAAATCCGGATTCGGGTCGCCGATGATGCAGCGGTCTTTCGAGGTGATGGCGAAGTCGCCGTCGAGATCGACGTATTTCAGCTCTCCCGGGCGGTCGAGAAGGGCGGTCGGGTCTATGAACCCGGGGTTCTGCCCCTCCTGGATGATGCCGTCCACCCTGTAGCCGTAGAAGATGTTCATCGGCTGGCCCTCCGCGAGGATGCTGGCGTTCTGGTTGAACATCGAAATCGCCGGGCCGGTCACCTCGTAGAGCATCCCGGTCCTCTCGTCGGTGGAGAGGCCGCTGGAGATTGCGTCGCCGAGGTGCTTTACCTTGTTGCGGTTCAGCGAGAACACGAGGCCTGCGGAGAAGGTCCAGTCGCGGGTGGAGATGATGTCGCCGTCGATGGTGAACTCGAATCCCTTGTTCTCCACGGTGCCGTCGTTGACCCAGATCTTGTCGTAGCTGGAGGAAAGCGGCAGGTATTTTTCGCGGAGGAGGTTATACGTGTTCTTGTAGTAGAAATCGGCGGTCAGGCGGAGGCGGCTGTTGAAGAACGCCGCGTCGATACCGAGATCCGCCTGCGCGGTGGTCTCCCACCTGAGGTCGGGGTTCATGATGCCGCCCCAGACGAAGTAGCGGTCGTTGGCACCGGTGCGGCCCGCCTCGTAGCCGGGACCGATTACGGTCGTCCACGCGCCGTTGTGGTAAAACTTCTCGCTGCCGTAGCGGTCGAGGGTCTGGTAGGAGTTGATGCCCTGGTTTCCGGAGATGCCGTAGCTGGCGCGAAGCTTCAGCTCGCTGAGCCACTTCGAGGCGCCCTGCATCCACGGCTCCTTGTGCATCTTCCAGCTGACCGCTCCGGAGGGGAAGAAACCCCACTTGTTGTTCTTGCCGAACTTGGTGGAGCCGTCGGCCCTCATCGTGAGAGTGAACAGGTAGCGGTCCTTGAGGGAATAATTGGCCCTGCCGTAGAAGGAGAGCAGTTTCGAGACGTAGTAGCCGTCGTTGTAGATCTGGCGGAGCTCAGGGTCAGAGGCGTTCATGTCCTCGTTGCCGAGCACGTCGTTGACGAAGCCGCGGGCCGTGGTGTAGAGGCCGCGGTTCTGCTCGTAGTTGAAGGAGTGGCCGGCCATCAGGGTGAGGTGGTGGTCCTCGCCGAACTTCCGGTCGAAAGTAAGGTAGGTCTCCGTAAGGACGTCCTGATAGCGCGTAGTGTTGATTTTCGCGATGCCTCCGTTGTCGAAGGCGTCCTGCGAGGTCGTGCGCGAGAGGTAGATGTCCTGGATGGTGTTCTTGTAGCGGTAGTCGACCTGGGTGTGGGCCTTGAGGCCTTTGATGATCTCCCAGTCGAATGCTGCGGACACGAGGAAATCCCTTCCCTTTGTCTTGTCCTTCTTGTCTTCGAGGGCTACGAGAGGGTGCGAGAAATCGGTAGGGCCGGCCTTCCAGTAGGAGCCGTCCTCGGCATAGACGGGCCAGAGGGGGTTGCGGCCGTATTCAAGGCCGTTGCAGACCTGCCTGTTTGTCAGCGAGAAGACATTGAATGTGGAGAAGGTCAGTTTCGGGAGGATCTTGTAGGTGAACCCGAGGTTGATGTTGAGCCTGTCGTAGTTGTCCTTCTTGTATATTCCCCTGTCGCCGAAATAGTTGGCGGTGAGATTCAGGGACGATTTCGCGGTCGCGCTGTTGAGGGAGACGGTCGTGTTGTTGGTGACGGGGGTGCGGAGGCAGAGCTTCGTCCAGTCGGTGTTGGACCACTCGCCGTTCTGAATTTCCAGGAGGGAAGGGTAGTAGATGCCTCCTATGGTCTGCCCTATGTAAAGCGGGTTGAGGCCGGCGTTTACCATCTCCTCGTTTGAGACCTGGGCCATCAGCATGGGGTCGTACCAGATGTCGAGCGGAGCGGAAAGGGTGCTGACGACCGTCTGGTGCTTGACGGTGACGGTCGTCTTGCCCTCGTCGGCGTTTTTGGTCGTGACGAGGATGACGCCGTTGGCACCCCGGGAGCCGTAAATCGCGGAGGCGGAGGCGTCCTTGAGAATCTCGATGGACTCGATGTCGGAGGTGTTGATCTGGGTCAGTGCGCCCGCATCGCCCATCGGGAATCCGTTCACGACGACAAGCGGCGTGTTGGAACCGTTGATGGACGAGTTGCCGCGGATGCGGATGGTGGCGCCGGCGCCGGGGTCCTGCGAACTGTTGATGACCTGCAGGCCGGCGGCGCGGCCCTGAAGCAGCCCGTCTACGGAGGTCGCCGACAGGTCGGAGATGGCGTCCACCTTGACGGTGGCCACCGACCCGGTCAGGTCGCTCTTCTTGACGGCGCCGTAGCCGACCACGACTACATCGTCCAGCACGTCGGCCGAGACGGCCATCGTGACATCAGGCACGGTCCCGTCGGGGCCTACTGTCTGCTCGATGGTCTCGTAGCCTATGAACCAGAACTGGACTTTCTCCCCCGGAGAAGCGTCGATGCTCCATTTGCCGTTTTCGTCGGAGACGGCGCCTTTCTGGGTGCCGGGCACGACGATGCTTACTCCGGCCATCGGGGTCCCGTCTACATCGAAGACTGTGCCCGAAACGGTGTTGTTCTGCGCTGCCGCGACAAGCGGAAAAACGGCCGCAAGCAGCAGCGTAATGAGGATTTTCTTATTCATTGTGAAGGTATTCATCAAGACAGACAAAGGTGCCGGCAGTCCAGCCGAGCATCGAAGGGGTACCGTACTCGACGCCCTCGGGGACGTCTCCTCCGGTGCAGGTCATTTTTTCCCAGAGTTTCCCGGTCTTTTTGTAGAGGGCCGCGGTGGCGTCGAGCCAGGAGGCGGCGATGCGACGGGCCTCTTCCCGGTAGCCGTATGCGTCAAGCCCTTTTACGGCCATATAGACAAGCGGCGGCCAGGTGTTCGGGAACGACCACTGGTAGCTGTATTCATACGGAGCGTCTGCGCAGGCGGCGAGTCCGGCCGGATACTCAAGACCGGCGAGCATGCCGCGGACAGCCTCGGCTTCCGTACGGTTAAGCGCGCGCGTGAAAAGTAATGTAAAGGGAGCGGCCGAGACAACCTCGCCCTGCTTCCCGAGCACATAGTCGTAGTCGAAGAACGCTTTCTTCTCAGGATTATAGAAATATTTGATCATGAGCGCTTTGCGCCCGGCTGCGCGGGCCTCCCAAAGCTCCCTGTCGTCGCTTCCGAGGATTCGGGCGAATCCGGCCATCTCGTTCTCCGTCCCGTAGAGGATGGCGTTGAGGTCCACGGGGCAGAAATCCTCGCAGCGCCTCGAAAACCTCGGGTTGAAATCCCAGCCCGACTCGCACTCGGCGACGCAGTGCTCTGCGAAGCGCCTGAGTTCCTCCGCGGACCAGCCCTTGGCGCGAAAATCCGTGCCGAGCCTGCGTCCGGCGGTGCCGATGAACTCTTCGAGGAGTTTCTCGTCGGCCATTCCGCCGTAGCGGTTGAGACCTGTCGGCGTAGAGCGCTGCTCCTGCCAGAAAGAGTATTCTTTAGCAAGGACGGGATAGGCTTTCGCAAGCCATGCGGTGTCCGCCGTCGCGGCGAACACGCGGCTCACCATCAGCGCGGCAAACGGCGGCTGCGAGCGCGACAGGTACCATAGCCGGTTGCCGTTAGGCATATATCCGTAACGGTCTATGAGGAAAAGTATGTCGTCGGTGTTGTCCCTTGCCATCTCCACCCGGCCGTCGGCGATGAGGCCCTCGTTGGTGAAGAAAGTGTCCCAGTAGTAGAGTTCGTTGAACATCCCGTCCTCGCAGGGGACTGTGTAGGGGCGGGGGAGTCCTATGAGCGAGTCCGGAGTGTCCGCGGTGCAGCACCGTACGGAACGCTCCCAGGCGTCGGCGATATGGCGCCTGACGTCCTTCCGCGCCCTGTCGGCCCCGCCGCAGGAGAGAAGGACGGCCGCGACGGCCAGGATGGACAGGACTTTATTTCGCATGGCTGTACATGTCCGGCAGGTCGTCTTCAAAGAGGACGTCGCTCTTGGCGGCGAAGGCCCTGAAGTCCTCTTCCGAGTAGCAGCCCCTGTAGGCGTTGAAGTAGTGGCTGCCCTCGGAGGGGAAGCCTCCGTTGCGCCAGACTAGCGCGAAGGATATGCGTTCTCCGCTTACTATCTTGTAGAGCATCCTTGTCCACCACTTCTTGTTGTAGTACTTGGACTCTTCGGGGTTGTTGTTTTCAAGGCCGGTCTCCGTGAGGGCGAAAATCTTGCCCTTCTCTCCGCCGATGACGTTGCACAGGCGGGCGAGCTGGAGGCACTTGTGGCCGTAGTCCGCACCGTCGCGGTCGTAAGCGTCGAGACCGAGTATGTCGACGTATTTGTCGCCCGGCCAGTACTCCATGTAGGCATCCCTCGAGGAGATGTGCAGCATGTCGGGAGAATATGCAAATATCAGGTTGTGAAGCCCTTTCTCATTCCTGAGATAGTCCACTGTAAACTGCCATAGGGCGACAAACTCGCTCTGCGAAGCGTTGCCCTTGCCCCACCAGAATCCCGAGCCCGTGTGCTCGTGCCAGGGGCGGAAGATAAGCGGGATCAGCTCGCCTTCAGGCGTTGTAAGCGTCGCAATGAACGCCGCCACTTTATCCAGCCATCCCTTGAACATCTTGTGCTTTGCACCGCCGGGGATGATGGCGTACACGGCACGGGTGCCGTCCCAGGCGCTTTGCATGCTGACGGGGTTCGTGCAGTGCCAGCAGATGGTGTTGACGCCTCCTCGTGCGTAGGCTGCTTTGATGTGACTACGGATGGTGGTGAAGGCTTCGCCGTCGATGTTCTCTTCGGCATCGACTTCGATGTAGGTGATGTCCCACCCGCAGACGGCAGGATGGCTGCCGGTGATGTATTTGGTGTCGGAGTGGGATGCGCTGCCGTCGTCAAACCATTTTGTGCCTCCGTCAAGGCCGTATTCAGTCGGGATCTGGGCCCCGAACATGGTCCCTTTGTCCATGAGGGCGACGAGGTTCTCGTAGAGAGCCTTTGTCTTTGCGGTCGCGGCCGGGTCGGAGAGGACAGGCGCCTTGCGTTCCGGAACAGCCGGCACACCGTCTTTCTTTTCACAGGAAGAAAGCGTGCAGAGGACCGGGAGAAGGCCGGAGATAATGAGAAAAATAAAAATCCGTTTCATACTCTGCAAATGTACGCGGAATAGGAGCGGCTCACAAATATAAATTTACCAATTTGTGATACAATTTTATCCCGCTCTAGACAATTACTTTGTTTTTCTTGAAAAGTGCCCTGAATTCGCGCGGCGTGCTTCCCTTTCTGGCCTTGAACGTCCGGTTGAAATTGCTCAGGTTGTTGAATCCGCAGCTGTAGCATATCTCACTTATGCTGGCTGCGCTGTCGACGAGCATCCTTGCCGCGTTTCCAAGCCGGATTTCCACGATGTATTCGGTCACCGTGCTGCCGGTATTCCGCCGGAAAAAGCGGCTGAATGCCGTTGGCGTCATTCCTGCCAGTCCGGCAAGGGTTTCGAGCCGGACCGGCTCGGCGTAGTGGACGTCAATGAAAGCCTTTACTTTGCTGATTCGCCGGCTCTCTTCGCTCCGGACTGTCCTGGCGAATGATGACGAGGCGAGGACGCGTCCTTCGGAATCGTTGGCTTCGGCCAGGGTGTTGATTATCTTCAGGAAAAGAAGAAATTGCTCGAACCGGTCGTCCTGGTGTGACAGGGTGTCGAGAATCGAGTACACCCTGAGGATCGCGTGTATGGAAAAGGTAAGTCCGTGTTCGGCGCGGCGGAGCATCCGTCTCACTGCGCTGAACTGGTTTTTGGCAAGGATGACTTCGGGGAAAAGTTCGGGGGAGAACTGGATGGTTATCTCGCGGATCTCCGGCGAGGTGCAGTTCCCCTGTTCCCAGGTGTGCTCGAGGTCCTGGCCGGCGATCAGGGTCAGTTCGTATTCTCCGATCTCTTCAATGCTGTCTCCGACCACCCGTCTTGCTCCTTTTCCGCCCTCAATGAAATTGAGTTCGCATTCGTGGTGCTGGTGAATCGGAAAATTAAATTCGGTTTTGTGCCTGTCGACTATGTAGAAGCAGTCTTTTTCCGACAGCGGGGTTATTTCTTTGAGGATCTTCATAGCGCAAAAATAACAAAAAATGATACTATTTTATCAATATGGGTGCAAAACTTGCACTTTTTCAAAATATTATATAGCTTTGTCCCAAAACAACCATTATTAACAATCAACGTATGAAAAAAAGACTGTTTCTTTCAGCGGTGCTCCTCCTGATTGGCGGTGCTCTCGCTATGGCTCAGATCTCGACCGGCGAACCTTCCGCCGTCAAGGTCAAGACCGGTAACCGCCCTGACAAGGGGACCTTCGGTCTCTATGTCGGTGGTGGTATGGATTTCGGTTCCTTCATCAACAGGGAGAATAACAACAGGTATGTCCTTCCCCTTGTCAACCTCAAGTACTATTTCACCGACAAGGTTGAAGGCCGCATCGGCCTCGATTTCTACCGTCACGATATCAACATCGGCGGCAAGAAATTCACCACCGCCGAAGCCCAGGAGGGTGACACCTACAAGTATGTCAACAACGCAGGGAACGGCAATATGATGCTCTGGCCCGGTATCGCCTACCACTTCACCAACAAGAACATCCTTGACGTCTACGTCGGCGCCGAACTCCCCATCGGTCTCACTTCCGCAAGCTCCAAGCTTGTGACGGGTGATCCTTCAGTGACGACAAAGCGCTCTATGAACGCCTTCAACGTCGGTCTCGGCGCATTCGTCGGCCTCCAGGCCTTCATCGGCAACCTTCCGCTTGCAATCGGCCTTGAGTACGGTCTCTACGGCGCCTACTCCATTGGCAACAAGGTCAAGAATGTCAGAACCGACGACAACGGCAAGAAAGTCTGGTACGAGTCATTACTTAACGCTGGCAACCCGGGCGCTCCCAACGCAGACAATTTCGAGAAGCTCCACGTCGGCGAGGGCTACATGGGCAACCAGCTCCGCCTCACTCTCTCCTACTACTTTAAATAATAGGTTGTAAGGTATGAAAGCACTTAAGTATATTGTTGCGGTGTTCGCCGTGGCGCTCGGGATTTCATCCTGCGGCGTCATGAAGTCGAGTACTGCCGGGCGGGCTCCGTTTACCCAGCTCAACATAGACCTCAACCAGCTTGAATACCTCGGCGAACAGGAAATCACCATTACATTTGACAAATATATCGGTATTTTCAAGAAAATCCGGACCATCAACGGGGCCGATTTCGACAGATCCGTCCGGGAGTATTCATACATTCCCAACCTTAACCCTCACCTTTATCGCGCCGCTCCGGCCGTCTATGAGGCCTTCCCCGATGCCGACTACTTTGTGGTCGCCAGGCAGACCTCGACGCGCCATCTCCTCTTCCTCGGAGCCGAGGTTGAAGTGAAGGCCGTGGTCAAGGCCTACAAGAGGGTGAAGTAACCCTTTAATGAAAAGGTTTTTAACTGCAATAGTCGCCTGCATCGCGCTCGTTTCATGTAGCGAGCGCGATGCTTCCGACATTCTTGTTTTCGTCAAACAGTACGCCGACACTGTCAACGCCGGCGCAAAGGTCGATTTCCTTGTCAACGCTTTCACTATCCACGACAAGGTGGTCCGCGTCACCTTTGCTTCTTTCGACGAGACTTACGGTGCGCAGGACCTCGGCTTTGTCGAGCCCAATGTCGTCAACTGGACCGACCACTTCTACTACGACGCGCCTTTCCTCGTCAAGGACACTTCTACTGTCCGCATCAAATTCATCGCCGAGGACAACCTCGGCAACTCGGTGACCGAGGAGAGCCGCCTTGTGGTCATCTCCAAAGACAGACCGCTTGAGGATCATTCGGGCCTTACGGTCCACTCCGCGGCCTATGGCTCCTCCGACGGTTTCTGCCTGAGGACCAGGCAGGTTATTTCCAGCGGCACGGCCGACGACAGCGAGAAGGATATCCTCCTCGCCGACGACGGCTCCGTTTCCACGGCGACGAACGCCGTGTTCTCGCTCGTGCCGGCCTTCGACTACCCGTCCGCTACAAGGCGGTCGGTCGAAGACACCTTCAAGGCCCTGACCAAGAGCGTCTCACTCCCGGCCCTCAAGGTGGACGACGTATTCCTCGTCGGCCGCAAAGACCTTGAGTCCGGGACCATGACCGCCTGGGGCGTGTTCAAGGTCATGGCCGTCTTTGAAGAAGGGACAGGCGTGCGCCTTGTGCTCAACTACAAGTATATATAGGTACGGTTTGCTTTTTTCGGAAAATCGGGCTATATTGCCGTTCCGAACAAAGCCGTTTTTATGAACAGTATCTTCAAATCGTTTGAAGGCGGCCGGGCGGCCGCCCTTTTTATTTTTTTCGCCCTTTCCTGCAGTGCTCCCGTAGCGCTTTCCCCCCTGGAGGAGCTGACTTCTCCGGACGGACGCCTGAGTGCCGCGTTCTACCTTTCTCCGGAAGGTGCACCGTCGTATTCGCTCAGCCGCGACAGTGCGGCGGTAATCCTGCCGAGCGGGCTCGGCTACGTCCTTGAGGACGGCCGCGACCTGACTTCCGGCTTCTCCGTAGCCGGGGTCGAGCGCGACTCCTTCGACGGGACCTGGAACCCTGTCTGGGGCGAGGAAGCCGAGATCCGTGACTGCTACAACAGCCTGCTCGTCAAGCTCACCCGTGAGGACGGAGTCAATATGAACATCCGTTTCCGTCTTTACGACGACGGCCTCGCCTTCCGCTATGAGTTCCCGGCGGAGAATTCTCTCGTCTATTTCAACGTGAAGGAAGAGAAGTCGCAGTTCGCCATGACGGCGGATCACACCGCCTGGTGGATTTCCGGCGACTACGACACCCAGGAGTACAGCTACACAAAAAGCCGCCTCTCCGAGATAGCCCTTCTTTCGGACGGTGCCCGTATGGGCAACGCCTCGCAGTGCGGTTTCTCGAAGACCGGTGTCCAGACGGCC
Organism: uncultured Bacteroidia bacterium; assembly: GCA_902791945.1. Lineage (GTDB taxonomy): Bacteria > Bacteroidota > Bacteroidia > Bacteroidales > UBA932 > Cryptobacteroides. Next base: position 5,018 of record CADAXR010000004.1, on the reverse strand, counting down.
CTCCAGATGAAGACCGACGACGGCCTTTACATCAACATCCACGAGGCCGCCGTGGTGGATTACCCGACGACGAATCTTGACTACAACCCTTCCGACAGGACTTTTACGACCTGGCTGACCCCGGACGCCCTGGGCGTCAAGGGCCGCCTCCAGGCCCCTTGCAGGAGCCCCTGGCGCAGCGTCATGGTCGTCGACGACGCCCGCAAGGTGCTGGCTTCGCGCCTCATCCTCAACCTCAACGAGCCCTGCGCCATCGAGGACGTCAGCTGGATCCACCCCGTAAAATATATGGGAGTCTGGTGGGAGATGATTTCCGGCACCGGCGCCTGGGCCTACACCGACGAGTATCCCGCCGTCCGCCTTGGCGAGACGGACTACTCGAAGGCAAAACCCAACGGCCGCCATAGCGCCAACAACGAGAATGTCCGCCGCTACATAGACTTCGCTTCGGCCAACGGCTTTGACGCAATCCTCGTCGAAGGCTGGAACGAGGGCTGGGAAGACTGGTTCGGCCACCTCAAGGACGACGTGTTCGACTTCGTGACTCCGTATCCGGACTTCGACATCGAAGCGCTCAACGCCTACGCCCATTCCAAGGGCATCAGGATCATAATGCACCACGAGACCTCCTCGGCGACGACCAATTACGACCGCTGGATCGACAGGGCCTATGACCTTATGAACAAGTACGGCTACGATGCCGTCAAGAGCGGCTACGTCGGCGACATCATTCCCTTCGGCGAGCACCACTATTCACAGTCCATAATCAAGCATTACCTTCGCGCCGTGCAGAAGGCTGCGGACCACCATATCATGGTCAACGCCCACGAGGCTGTCCGCCCGACCGGCCTTTGCCGCACGTGGCCGAATCTCATAGGAAACGAGGCCGCGATGGGGACCGAGTTCCGTGCGGCAGTCCCTCCCGGCCACTCCGCAATCCTTCCTTTCACACGCCTCCAGGGCGGCCCCATGGACTACACTCCCGGCATCTTCGAGCAGGATCTCTCCGCCCTGAGGCCGGGCGACCCGGGCCGTTTCCGTTTCACCCTCTGCAACCAGCTGGGCATCTACGTGACCTTCTACTCGCCGCTCCAGATGGCCGCAGATGTGCCGTGGCACTACGAGAGGTTTATGGACGCCTTCCAGTTCATAAAGGATGTTGCGGTGGACTGGGACAAGAGCGTCTACCTTGAGGCCGAGCCCGGAGAGGTCATCGTGACGGCCCGTCACCCGAAACTCTCCAGCCTCAATTCTTCAGCAGAGGGTGTTGCGAAACTGGCCGACGGCAAGAAAAACGCCGTCTCCGGCGCCGCCCGCTTCGTCTACGCCCTTCCTGAGGGCGCAGGCGCGGAGGCGCTTCGGGGCGCTGTCGCCCGTGACGTCTGGTACGTCGGCGGCATCTGCGGCGAGGATGCGCGCACCGCTTCCTTCGCCCTCGACTTCCTCACCCCGGGGCTCAGGTATGAGGCCACCCTTTACGCCGACGCTCCCGAGGCCGATTACGAGACCAATCCTCAGGCATACACCATCACCCGCAGCGAGGTCACATCCGCCGACTCACTCTCGGTCCGGATGGCCCGCTCCGGCGGTTTTGCCCTTTCACTCAGGGAAATACGATGACAACTTTCAACATTCTCTGCGCCAACGACGGTCAGCACTACGACGTGCAGGCCGGCACGACCCTCAAGGAGCTTTCCGACAGGATATGCCCCGACGTCCCTTCGGTTGAGGCCGGGCACAATCTTCCCGTCCTCGCCGCCCTTGTGGACCATAAGCTCAAGGGTCTTGACACCGTAATCTCCGACCCCCACGAGATCGAATTCATCGCCTACAATCACCCCGACGGCCGCAGGACCTTCCTGCGCTCGCTCAGTTTCGTGCTCCAGAACGCTGTGAGGGAAATGTTTCCCGACAACGTGCTGGTCATAGACCATTCGCTCCCGAGCGGATTCTTCTGCGAGATAGTGGAGAGCAGGCTCTCCGACGTGGGACGGCTCGTCACCGTCAACCTGTCGGAGGACGACCTTCTCGCCCTCAGGCGCAGGATGCAGGAGATTATCGACGCCGACCTTCCTTTCTCAAGGACCAGGCTGCCCCTTTCGGACGCCATCAAAGTGTTCCTGTCGAACAAGCAGTTCTTCAAGGCCGACCTGCAGAAATCTCTCGGCCGCTACGCCTGCAGCGTCTATTGGCTCGACGGCAGGGGCGACTCCTTCCACGGTCCCCTCGTCCCTTCGACGGGGTACCTCAAGAAGGTTTTCGGCCTCGTGAAGATAGGGCAGGGCTTCTGCCTCCAGTACCCTTCCCACGGCAACCCGGAGAAGGGTATCCCCATGATGAAGCAGTCCAAGATATCCCGTTCGCTGGAGGAGTATTCCACGTGGTGCCAGACGACGGGCATCCTCGGTGTAAGCTCCCTCAACAAGGCCATCCGCGCCGGCAGGGCGGTGGAGCTCATCAATCTTGCTGAAGCCCGCATGGAGAGGAATTACGCCGCAATAGCTGACATGATCTACGCCAGGCGCGACAAGGTGAAGATTGTGTTCATCGCAGGGCCTTCCTCCAGCGGCAAGACCTCCACTTCTCTGCGCCTCGCGCAGCAGTGCAGGGTTCTCGGGATGAGACCGAAGGTGATCGAACTCGACAACTATTTCGTCAGCCGGGACAGGACTCCCCGCGACGCTGACGGCAACTTCGACTTCGAGTGCCTCGAGGCCATGGACCTTGAGCTCCTCGGCAACCACCTCAACACCCTCCTTGAGGGCGGTGAGGTCGAGATCCCGCGCTACGATTTCAAGACCGGGACTCCGCTCTACGAGGGCAACAGGATGCACCTCGAGGACAAGGACATCCTCATAATGGAGGGCATCCATGCTCTGGATCCTGCAATGGTCCCTTCAGTGGACGGTTCGCATATATTCAGGGTGTACGCCTCGGCGCTTACTTCTCTCAACCTCGACGAGAACAACAACCTCTCCACCTCGGACAACCGCCTCCTCCGCCGTATGGTCCGCGACTTCAAGTACCGCGGCCACACCCCGGAGAAGACCATCCTCGGCTGGGACAGCGTCCGCCGCGGCGAGAGCAAGTACATATTCCCCTTCCAGGAGAACACCGACGCCCTAATCAACACTGCTCTCATCTACGAGCTCCCCATGCTGAAATACTTCGCCGAGCCCCTTCTGCGCCGCATTCCGCCGACCTCGAAGGCCTACACGGAAGCGGTGCGGCTGCTCAAGTTCCTTGAGTACATAGTGGCCCTTTCGCCGGAGGAGATAGCGGCGATCCCGCCGACGTCCATAATGCGGGAGTTTATAGGAGGTCAGACCCTGTAGATCTCCCGGAGGACTTCCAGGGAGCGGATTTTCAGGGGAAGTTCCGTGTGGAATTCGATGTAACGGAGGAGCGAGAAAGAAATCTCGCTCCTTTTTTCGCCCGTAAGCGGAATCAGCATCGACTCCTCGAAACTGCTTTCGAGGAAACTGCCGATCTGCCGGAGGTTGTCTCCGGCGAAGGGGGCGATGTCGTCGAAGGACGGGCTGAAACCCAGCGCCGTCGAGAAATCCAGGAGGAAACGGATGGGGAAATTGGTCCAGTCGCTTTCGAGCCCGTCGAGGGTGAGTATGCTTTTTACCGCCCAGTCGTAGACCCCTTCCTCCACTGCCCCTTCGCGGAGTGCCCTGAAGAGCACTTCGCTGAGGAAGAGGGTTATGGTGTTTTTGCGGATGTCGTTTCTGATGCCGCTCAGGGGGGTGACGGCGGAGAGGCCTCCGACGGCCCAGAGGTCGGATTTCGGATTCTCCGTGACGGTGCCTTCGAGGATGTTCAGGGGAAGGAACAGCGAGGCGGGGGTCTTCTTCCCGACACTCACGATGAGGCCTTTACGGCCTTCTTCGCGGCTGAGAGAATGTATGACCAGCCTCGACTCCCCGAATTTCGTCGTCGAAAGTACTATGAATTCCAGCGGAAACGTCATCTCTTCCTTGGGGTAGTGGCCGTCATTTCTTCTTCGCCCTCGCTATCGCTGTCTTCAGCGCCCCCTTGCCCTTGGTGACACCTGTCCTCTTCTCCCTCTTCTTCCCCCTCATTCCGAGCGAAGTCGAGAGATCTGCTTCCTCTTCCAGCAGCTCGAAATCGAGTATCTTCTGGTCGAGGTTCGTCGCCTTGACCCGGATGCGGACCGGGTCTCCGAGGCGGTAGACCCTGCCGCTCCGGCGGCCGATGAAGCGGTAGCCTTCCTCGTCGAATTCATAGTAGTCGCTCCGGATTTCCCTCATCGCGACCATGCCTTCGATCTTCGTGGGCTCGATCTGGACGTACATGCCCCATTCGGTGAGGCCGGAGATGGTGCCGTCGAACTCCTGGCCGATCTTGTCCTCCATGAACTCGACGATCTTGTATTTTACGCTCTCCCTTTCCGCTTCGGCTGCTATCACCTCGCGCTCCGAGGCGTGCCGGCACTCCTTCTCATAGTAGTCCTTCGACTGGCTCGCGGCCCCGTCGAGATACATCGACAGCAGCCGGTGGACCATCATGTCCGGATAGCGCCTGATGGGGGATGTGAAGTGGGTGTAGAACTTGAACGCAAGGCCGTAGTGGCCGATGTTGTCGGTAGAATAGCAGGCTTTCGCCATTGCGCGCAGCGCTATCATTTCTATGGCGCCGAATTCGGGCTTGTCCTTGGCTTGGGCGAAGAGGGTGTTGAGCGACTTGGCGGTCGAGTTGCCGTCGTCCGTCGCGCCGAGCGAATAGCCGAAGGTGCCGGCGAAATTGCGCAGGGAGGATATTTTTTCGAGATTGGGCTCGTCGTGGACACGGTAGACGAAGGTCCTTGCGTTCTTCAGGGCCTTGCCGGTGAACTTCCAGTCGGTTGCGACGGCTTCCGCGACGTTCTTGTTGGCGAGGAGCATGAACTCCTCGATGAGCCAGTTGGCTTCTTTGGATACTTTCTCGTGGACGCCTACAGGCTTGCCGTTTTCGTCGATATCCACTTTCATCTCCGGACGGTCGAAACTGAT
>CADAXR010000003.1 GCA_902791945.1 uncultured Bacteroidia bacterium | reverse complement strand
TCAGCCCGAGCGAAAGGACGCCGTTGACGACAGGAGCGAAGGGACGCGCCAGCGAACCCATAAAGTCGGTGCTGGCGAGGATGCGGTCCCTGAGCTTCGGCTTGGACTGGCTGTAGCGTATGCGCGCTTCCTGGATGATGTCTGCGACGTTGACCCCGGAGGGGCAGACGACCTCGCAGCGTTTGCAGTTGAGGCAGTATTTGAGAGCTTCGTCGAAGAATTCGGGATCCTTGAGGCGGAGGCGTTCTCCGTCGGGGCCGGCCTGCTTGGGGCCCGGATAGCGCGGGTTTACGGGCACTACGGGGCAATAGGCCGTGCAGACCGTGCATTTCATGCATTCCTCGAAGTTGTGGGCGCTGCCCGTCATTTCCTGGAGAGTCATAGCGCTATCTTTTTAATGACCTTGAAAGTGGAGGTGAGGGCCATGCCGGCGTTTTTCTCGCCGGCGAGGATGCTGCCCACTGCGTAAAGGTTTGAGATGGGCGCTCCGTCTTTCAGAGGGTGGAAGTCCTTGTCTGTTACGACCCCTGCGGCCATATAAGGCTGAGGAGCGAAGAAATCCTCCGAATACCATTCAGTCCTCTCGGAAGGGCAGTCTATGTCCAGCCCGAACAGGGGCTCGGAAATCTTCTCCATCGAGGAGCTGAGACCCTTCGAGAAGAATGTCCCGCTTGCGAGGATATAATTGTCGGCCGTGAGGATGTGGGAGTCGAGGTTTTTCGTGCGGATGAGGCGGACTGTCCCGTCGGCAATCTCGGCGGAGACGGCAGTGTCGCCCATAAGGAACGTGCCTCCGGCCCTCTCGAAGGCCTTTTTGAGCTGAAGCTGGACCCTGATCCCGGGGACGGAAGGAGGCATTGTCCCGAGGAAGGCTATCTCGACCGGAAGCGCTGTGCGAAGGGCTCTCACAGGCTCCGGGCTTGCGAGTCCGAAAACCTGGGGGAGGATAAGAAGGTCTTCGCCTTCAAGCAGGCCGCGGAGACGCTCCGCAACCTCTTCAATGCATCCGTCAAGTTTCTTCGCGATGCCGACGGAGCGCATCTCGCTCGGGCTTTCGCGAAGAGTCTTCAGGCAGGGGAGCGAGAAGGTTTTGACCTTGCAGGAAATGCCCTGCTGCGACAGCCCGTCGGCTATAAAGGACGTCGGGAAATCTATGAACCCTTCGGGGTTGGCTATAAGGACATTGGAGGCGCTTATCTTTTGTGAAGAATAAAGCGTTATGTCTTCGAAGGCGAGCCTCACTTTCTGCATTGAGCCGGAAGGTGTAAGCCTCCAGCTGTCCTTTGACGGGTCGCCTTTGAGCGTGATGTGAGCCTCTTCGAAAAGCGGGACTATTTCCTCCGGGCAGTCGCCGGAAAAGGTCCCGGAGGAGAAATGCAGAGCGTTCTCCCCGGAGGAGATTATGGCGCAGCTGACGCCTTTTTTCTGAAGTGCAAGACCCGCGGTCAGGCCGGCGAGTCCGCCTCCGACTATTATTGTCTGAAATTTCATAATCCGAGGACGTGCTTGTAGATCCAGTTGGTGAATTCACATTCGCGAAGGGTGTCGCCCCAGGCGATGGGACGGTTGCCCTTCCAGCGCTCGTTCATGAATGAACGCAGGTCGGTGCGGGCCCTTTCGGCGCAGCCGTGGGCGGCGGCGAGCATCCCGGCGGCCCTGCAGGCGCAGAGCTCTCCCTGGCAGGTCCCCATCCCGACCCTCGTCCTGCGGCGCAGGTCTGTCAGGGAGTGGACGTCGAGGTTACGGATGGCGTAATCCACTTCGCCGGAGGAGACTTCCTCGCATTCGCAGACAAGTCCTACGCCCTTTTCTATATCGCGTGCGCTTGAGCCCGCCCTGAAGGCGGTGGCCTTCTGGTAGGTCGTGGCGGGCATTGTCCAGAGCTTCTTGATTGTCTCCCTGAAGCCGCCGAGCTCGGAGCCCGGAAGGGGAGTGACGGCGGTCTGGCACTTGCGCTCGAGGCCCAGTTTGCGGCAGACCACGTCGGTCGCCTTCTCGGCCATGAGGCGGTAGGTCATCAGCTTGCCTCCCGTGATGGTGACAAAGCCCTTGAGGGAGTCCCTCTCCTCGTGGTCGAGGCAGACGATGCCGCGGCTGATGTTGCGGCCCGTGGGGTCGTTGTCGGCCGAGACGAGAGGCCTGACGCCGGCGTAGGCGCGGAGGATCCTCGTCGTTGCGAGCGAGGGGGCGAGTTTGGCGCCCTCTGTCAGCAGGAGGTCAACTTCTTCGGGGGTTACTTTCATGTCGTCGCACTCCTCGTAGGGCACTCTTGTCGAGGTCGTGCCGATGACACAGACGGTGTCTCCGGGAACAAGGATGTCGGCGTTGGCGGGCTTGCGGCAGCGGTTGATGACTATATTGTTGACCCTGTGGGCGAAGATCAGGAGGGCGCCCTTGGCCGGGAACATCCCCACCTGGACACCTGCCTTCTCCGCAATCCCGTGGCCCCATATGCCCCCGGCGTTGACCGTCACGGGGGCGTACCATTCTCCATTTTCGCCGCTCACGTGATCGAGAGTCCTCACACCGAGGACGGTGTCGCCTTCCTTGATGATTTCCGTCACTTCAGTGTGGACCAGCACCCTGGCGCCGTGGAGCTTCGCGTCCAGCATGTTTGCCGCGCAGAGGCGGAAGGGATCCACGCTGCCGTCCGGGACCCTTACGGCACCGATGATGTCCGGGTTGACCGAAGGCTCAAGCCTCCGGGCCTCTTCCGGGTCTATGATATCGGCCCTGATGCCGGCGGTCCGGCAGGCTTCAACAAACTTTGCCTGATAGGCGAGGTCGTCTTCCGGAAGGGTGATGAAAAAGCCGTCGGTCTCATCCACGCAGTGGCTTGCGATACGGCGGAGGATCATATTCTCCTCGATGCATTCGGTCGCTGATTCCTGGTCCGTGACGGCATAGCGGGCGCCGCTGTGAAGAAGGCCGTGGTTACGGCCGGTCGCGCCGGTCGCGATGTCGTGGCGCTCTATGAGGAGGACCTTGAGCCCCCTCATCGCGCAGTCCCTCGCCGTCCCCGCTCCGGTAATGCCGCCGCCGATTACGATTACGTCAAATTCGTTGCTTTTGGACATGTTCTGCTACGAATAAAAACTTAAATGGTCAAAAGATTTAGTATCTACAAATATATCCATTTCGTGCAGAAAAAACAATAGCTGGCTTTACCAGAACTGCAATCAGGAGGCGTCGAGTGCGGTTTCTCACTCTTTGAGTTGATACTCAGTGACATTTTTAATGCCGGGGATGTTGAAGTAGGACTCCACTATGTCCCCTTTCAGGTAAATGCTGCGGCGGAGGAGGGAAGGGTTGGAGACAAGATTGAGGGCGTCTCGTATTTCTCCCTTTTTGAGCTCGACCGCCATGCAGGCGGCCTTGTCGGTCGTGGAAGAACGGGATGCGATGGCGAAATGGGTGTCCTTGGAGAACGGCGGCTCGGTCTTCATCGTGCTGCCGCTGGAGAGGTCTCCTCCGACTATGTAGGCGTGGACCCAGACGCCGGTACGGCCGGCGGACGCCTTGGCTTCGGCAAGTCCCATGGCTTTTTCTATGCTGCTTCCGGCATCGCCGGACACACCTCCTACGATGCATTCATCGTTGAGGTACACGGCGGAAGTGTCCAGCTGGAGGCTTGACGACTTGCCGGGGCCTTCGCTTCCTCCTCCGCCGGGAGACTGCGATCCTGCGGAGACTTTAAGGGACAGGATCTCTCCTGCGTAGAGATTCCTTGTGAATACAGTCTCTCTCTGCCCTCCGGAAAGAAGCTCCAGTGACACTGCTCCAGGGTGAAAGAATGCAGTCCGGGCTTCCCGGACTCCATAAGGAAGGCTTCCGCCTTCGCCGGAGACATATAATTGCCCCCCCGGATACGAGAAGGAAAAGTCCTGGTCGATACACAGCCGGAGCCCTGAGTTGACAAGGGTGCACTCGAAGCGGACAGCGACGTCCTGCCCTTCTTTTACAAGGACTACCTGCTCGTCTCCATAGACGGGAGTGTCAAATGCGGGCAGGGAGGCGTCCGTGGAGGCTACTTTGAGCGTGTAGGTCCCCGGGCTGACTGGGAGAATCTCCGGGGAGGCCCCGTAGGGACCGCTGTAGAGAGAAGCGCCTCCCGGGCCTGTGATGCTCAGGACGAAGTCGTTGGTGTCCGGAACGGAGAAAACGGATTTTGTCAGCCCGGCGCCGCTGAAACTCCAGCGGAGCGAGGTGAGGGGAGCGCTTGGCTCCACGGCAGCCTTCTTTCCTGTCCCGAAGAAGTCTTCGCAGGAAGAGGCCGAGAGGATTGCGGCAGCGGCCGCGATGGTTGTGAGAATCTTTTTCATGGCGAATTTTTTTGCGTCAAATATAATCCGCCGTGGCTGCCGTCAGTATAAAAAACAAAAAAACTTTCCGAGGGGTAGTCCAAATAATTTTAGGGGTACCCCGAATTGGAGTACCCCTAAGTTTTTTTTATACAAAATGTCGGTATCAGTAACCGAAAATGTCCTCAAGAGTGACCGTCTTCACTGGCCCCAGGGAGCGGAGGAAGGCAAGGTCCAGGTCGGACGGATCGCCGAGGATGGCGTAGGTGTAGGCCCTTCCCTTGATCCACTTCTTCTGGACAGCTACAAGATCTTCCATTCCCATATCTCCTATGCCCTCATAGACATACTTGTCTATAGGAGCGTCGAGACCGAGCTCCTCGCTTGCAAGATAGCTCGTGAGCACATCGTAGCCTATGGTGCGCTCTGTGCGTATCCTGGACTCGATGGCGGCTTTTGCAATCTCGAGGTTGTGCTCCGACTCGGGCATGTCGTTGATGATGCTGTCGAAGGCTTCGGCAGCCTTGCGCAGTTTGTCGTTCTGCGAGGCGATGTAGGCTATGAAACTGTAGGTGTCGTCCTCGAAGGAAGGGGTGGACATAAAGGCGTAGGCCGAGTAGGCGAGTGCCCGGGATTCCCTCATCTCCTGGAAGACGATGGTGTTCATTCCGCCTCCGAAATACTCGTTGAAGAGCTCGATCCCGGCGATGTCCTCCCTGGAGAACTTTTCGCCGCGGTCGGAGTACTGCGTGAAGTTGAACTGACGCGCCTTGTAAGGGGCGAGGATGACGCTGCTGGAGCTGTTCTCCACTTTCTTTGCGTGCTTTTTCACTACCTCTTCAAGGTCGGGGGAGACAGGGTGGCTTTCCTTCAGCAGGGTCTCGACTTCGGCCTTGGATGCAGGGCCGTAGTAGAGCACACGGTGCTTTTTGCCCGTCAGCGAGCGCAGTGACTCGAGAACCTCGTCGGGCGTGAGCTGAAGCATCGCAGCGTTGCTGATCGTGGAATTCTTTATGTACTCGGGCCCGTAGGTGAAGTATCTGCGGAGGGCACTGGCGCAGGCCCTCTGGTTGAGCTTGCTGTCCGCCCTTTCCTTAATCTTGTCCTCCACGAGCGCGCGGAGTATCTCCTCGTCGCCCTGCGCTCCGAGAATGAGCTTCCAGACGGCGTCGATGGCCTTTCCCGTGTTCTCTCCGAGGCCATAGGTATAGACGGTCGTCCTGTAAGGACTGGTATAGACGTGGAACTCGGAGGCGAGGGAGTACATCTCCATCGCCATCTCCTCGGCGCTCATCTCTTCGGTCCCGAGGTAATCCACATAGTCGGAAGCTATGCTGAGGACGGGATCATCCTCGGTGCCGGTGTCCCAGACAAAGCTTACGTAGGACATCGAGTTGCGCTCGTTCTTCTTGTAGAGCACCTCGAGGCCTTCGCACTCGAACTTCTCCATGTCCTTGTCGTAGTCCACGAAGACCGGCTCGATGGGCTCGGGCACTATCTCTGCCTGACGGGCGAGGAAGTCGCTCCTGAACTCCCTGTTGGTGAGGATAGGGGTGATTTTCGGAGCGTCGATCTTCTTGATCGAAGGATCGTCGCCGGTGTGCTTGTACACGACGGCGGCATCTTCGTTCTTAAGGTAGCGTGACGCCCATGCGGACACGTCTTCCTTTGTCAGTCCGGCCATCTTGCCGGGACGTGTGACAACATCCTTCCAGTCGAGACCGGCGATGAAGGCATCTACGAATTTCATCGCCCTCGAGCGGTTCTCCTCGAGGGAGACCATCTCGTATTTCTTGAGGTTTTCGATGACGGCCTTCACAAGTTCGTCGGAGAATTCGCCGCTGCGCAGCTTTTCAATCTCGCCTAAGACGAGGCTGCGGACCTCTTCGAGGGACTGCCCCTCCTTTGCGGTCGCGATGATGATGAATGTGCCGTAATCCACTCTTCCATAGGGGAATACCTCAACCTCGAGAACCTTCTGCTTCTGCACGAGGTCGAGGTCTATAAGACCGGCCATGCCGTTCTGGAGGATACTGCTCGCAAGTTCGGCGGGCAGGCTCTCGGGAGAGGAATCGCCCGGAGTGCGCCAGCCTATCATCACATATTCGCTTTCCTGGCCGTAGACGTCTTTCCGCATAGGCTCGCTGGCCGGAACTTCCTCCTCGAAGGAGAACTTGGGAAGGTCGGGGTTGGGCTCCCAGTCGCCGAAGTATTTCTTTATGATTTCAATGGTTGCATCGGGATCGAAGTCGCCGGAGAGGCAGATTGCCACGTTGTTGGGGACGTAGTAGGTGTCCTTGTGCGAACGGATGGTCCTGAGCGAGGGGTTCTTGAGGTGATCCTGGGTACCGATCACGGTCTGGGTGCCGTAGGGGTGGTTGCGGAAAAGCATCGAATCCACGGCGTCCAGGGCCTTTTCGAAGTCTTCAGCAAGGCTGGTGTTCTTCTCCTCATACACCGCTTCCAGCTCTGTGTGGAAACCGCGGAATACGCAGTTCTTGAACCTGTCGGCCTCAATCTCCGCCCATTGTTCGAGGCGGTTGGAGGGGATGTCCTCGGTGTAGCAGGTAACGTCGTTGGAGGTGAAAGCGTTGGTCCCTTCGCTGCCGATAATCGACATGAGTTTGTCGTATTCATTGGGGATCGCGACCTTCGACGCCTCATAGCTGATGGAGTCGATCCTGTGATAGATGGCCAGCCTCTCTTCAGGATCGGTCTTCGTGCGGTAAACCTCGAACAGGCTGTCGATCTCAGCGAGCATCGGCTTTTCCTTTTCGTAGTCGGTCGTGCCGAACTGCTCGGTACCCTTGAACATCATGTGCTCCAGGTAGTGGGCGAGACCTGTGTTGTCGGACGGGTCGTTCTTGCCGCCGACCTTCACCGCGATGTAGGTCTGGATACGCGGAGCATCCTTGTTTACGGTCATATATACCTTAAGACCGTTGTCAAGCGTGTAGATCCTTGAGTCCATCGGATCCCCGCTCACTTTCGCATACTCGCGGCACGACGACACCACCGCCGTCACCGCCGTCAATAAAATCAATAATTTCTTCATATATAACTCTATTAGAATAATCTATTCTTTGAAAAAACAGGTTGTTTGCTTTTTGTAACGTGCCACCCTCGGCATATTAGAGGGAGGGGCCCATCGCAGATGGGAGGGACGAAGGTTCCGTCAGGAACCGAAGGTGGAAAAAAGCAAACAACCTGTTTTTTCAACATATTAGTCTTTAAGCCAGCGGTCGAGCCATGAGAAATAGCTGCGGTGCCAGTAGAGGGCGTTCTGGGGCTGGAGGATCCAGTGGTTCTCGTCGGGGAAGACTATGAGCCTGGAAGGGACGCCCATCATCTGGGCGGCGTTGAAGGCCGCCATAGCCTCGTCGTAAGGGACGCGGAAGTCGTTGCCGCCGTGAATGCAGAGGATGGGGGTGTGCCAGTTCTGCACCAGCTTGTGGGGTGAGTTGGCATAGTGGCGGACGGCTTCCGGCTTGTTGCTCCACGGGGAGCCGGCCTGCTGGAGGCCGCCGAAGGTGATGCCGTCGCCGCGGGCGCCAAGTTCGCCCTCTTCGTAGGCGTACTCGTAAGGGATGCCGCCGTTGTCCCAGTTGGGGAACCACATCTCCTCGGTAGTCATGTACATATGCTCCTCGTTGAAGATGCCGGCGTGGGCGATGAAGCAGTCATAGACGTCGCCGTGGATGCCGGCGAGGTAGTAGACGCTGTATCCGCCATAGCTGGCTCCGCAGGCCGCGATCTTGCCGACATACGGCTCGGCTTTGAGGGCCTTGGCCGCAGAGAGGTAATCCTGCATATTGAGGCCGATGTAGTCGCCGCTGATCTCCTCGCACCACTCCTGGCCGAAGGCAGTCGTGCCGCGGCGGTTGGGGAGGATGACGATGTAGCCCTGGGACGCCATAAGGCGGTAGTTCCACCTGTAGGACCAGTCTTCGGAAAGGGTCCCCTGGGGGCCTCCGAGGGTGATTTCGATTGCGGGATAGACCTTGGAAGGATCGAATCTCGGAGGATAGAGGACCCAGGTCAGCATCTGCTGGCCGTCCACGGTTTCTATCATCCTCTTCTCGTGGCGGATAGGATCAAGCTGGGAAAGGATTGCGTCGTTCTCGGCTGTGATTTTCTCCACGGTCTTTGCCTCCGGATTGATGGCGGCAAGTTCCGTCGGGAAATCCATTGAGGAGAAGGTCGCGAGAAGCGCACCGTCTTCACGGAAGCCGAACGGACTGCCGAAATCGGCGGTCTCGTAGAAGCCGGTGAGAGGGCCTTCGACTTTATCTCCATTAATGTCAACCCTGAAGATTCCCTGGACGCCTTCCTTGTACAATGCATTGAAATAGATCCAATTGCCGTCCGGGCTGAAGATGGGGCCTGCTGCGTTGTAGGGGAATTCCCAGGTCAGTTCGGCCGGGTTGTAGGCGACCAGTTCAGGACCGGCATCTTCGCCTTCGCCGTCACCGCAGTCGTGGTCTTCCATAATTGCGGCGCGGCAGATGTCCACCTTGTCCGCCTCGTAGCCGTCACGGGCCATCTGGAGCCAGAAGAGATACTCTCCGTCGGGGCTCCAGAAAGGAGTCGTGGAGTAGCCCCTCGGGGTGAGGGCGGAGAGGGAAGCGGTCTTCCCTGTCTTCAGGTCATAGACATATATATTGGTGTCGGTGGAAAAGGCGTATTCCTTGCCCTCTTTCTTCTTGCAGGAATAGGCGACGTAGCGTCCGTTCGGGCTCCAGGCGAGCTCTTCGAGTCCGCCCCACGGCCCGTTGGGAAGCTGGTACTTGACCTCCGGTCCGCCAAGGATGTCGATTGAATTCTCCGGCGTCACTTTCTCGCCGGAGGGAGCTATGAAGCTGTGGTTGATTTCGGTCATCCAGTGGTCCCAGTGGCGGTACATAAGGTCCTCGGTGGCGTAGGCCTTGGCCTTGTCGAGGATCGGGTCGCTCTCGGATGGAATCTCCACGGCCGAGCGCACCTGGCTGATATAGAGGATGTGCTCTCCGTCAGGGGAGAAGCCGAATTCCTCGATGCCGGCGGGAATGTCGCTCATCTTGACGCCCTTGCCAAGCTTGCCGCCCTTGAACGGGGCCTTCCACAACTGGCCGCCCTGGAGGTACCAGATGTGGCTGCCGTCCTTGTCCCAGCGGGCGCAGGAGATGCTCTTCGGGCTCTTTGTCAGCTGGATCTTGTCGCCGCCCTCCACAGGAGTGATAAAGAGATTGCGGCAGGAGCGGTTCTCCGCGATGGAGGTGTAGGACACCCCGTAGAGAATCATTTTCCCGTCAGGCGACAGCTGCGGATCCGAGAGCCTGCCAAGCGATAGCAGAACTTCCGGACTCATGTGCCCGTCCACAATCTCCGGCGACGCCGGCCCTATGTACCCTGCCTTTTCTTTCATTGCACCGTCATTGCACCCCGCGACGACCACCGCCGCCGCACTGAGCGCCAGAATTAATTTTTTCATATATATATAATTTACTCATATCTTTCAAAAATAAGACACTACGGTCTGAAGACTACGGACCTCCGGTCCTATCCCTCCCATCTGACGATGGGCCCCTCCCACTCACGATTGCGTGGGCGCAAACGGCCTTCAGACCGTAGTGTCTTATTTTTTTATTCATATAGTTTTGCAGCTTCAATGTGGGAGGAGGCGACGGCGGAGCGGAGAGAGTCAGGGGAGAGGACCTCGATGCGGGAGCCGCGGCGGCATAGTTCCATGATGAAATCCTCATTGGGGATGAGGAAGAGGCGGAAAATGGAACTGCCGTCGGGGAGGGTCTCCTCCAGTTCCTGGGTCGGGTGGAGGGGAAGGTCCCTGAGGTAGCGGGTCTCCCTCGGGCCTGCCTTGAGGCGTATGAGGACCGGCTTCTCTCCGGAATCCGGCAGATAGACGCCGTAGGAAACCCTGAAAAGCGAATCCACGTCGAAATCCTTCGGAATCGTAAAACGGCCTCCTGTCTCCCGGAGGGAGCGGATGCGGTCGAGGCCGTAGGTGCGGAGCGCGCCCCTTTCCCTGCAGAACGCGACGAGGTACCACCTTCTTGCGACTTCCTTGACGGCGTAGGGGAGAACGGTCAGGGGCTCGGCTTCGGCGGCAGTGTATTTCTGGTAGCCGATTGAGAGCTCGCGGCCTTCCAGCATGGCTTTCATAATGGTTGTCAGATGCCTGTGGCCGGAAGGGACCTCATCTACGGAGACTCTGCCGGAAAGCCTCTCCTTTCCGAGGGAAAGCATGTTTCCGACGGTGAAAGTGTCTATGAGCCAGCGTGTTGTCGTTGCGGCGTCGAGGGAGTCGTCTCCGCCCGGAATATAGTATTTATTGGAGCTCCGGTCGCAAAGAATCTCCACGCCGAAAGCGTCCAGGATTGCGCTCCGGTGGTTATTGAAGGACCTCCTGGGATAAGCGGCGTCGTATCTCTCCTCGTACCTTTCCTGCAATTCCTCCAGCGACAGCCCTCCGGGCCCTGCGTTGAGCAGGGTCTCCATCAGCCAGATATATTTGTCTATCAGTTCGCCGACCATTATGATATCTTTGAATAGTCGCGTACGGAGTATTTTTCTTTGCGGAGCTCGGCGACAAGGGGAGCGTTGAGGGGGGATTCGAGGGCGGGGTCGCGCTCGAGGACGCTTCCGGCATAGGCGCGGGCGTCCGAGAGGATGAGGCTGTCCTTGGCGATTGAGGCTATGTTGAGCGTCACGGGAAGGCCGCTCTGGGCGGTCCCCTCGAGGTCGCCGGGGCCTCTCATCTTCATGTCCTCCTCGGCGAGGACGAAGCCGTCCTCGGTCGAGCACATGAGGTCGAGCCTCTTGCGGGACTCGGTCGAGACCTTCTGGCCTTTCATCAGGATACAGAACGACTCGTCGGAGCCGCGTCCGACGCGGCCGCGGAGCTGGTGGAGCTGGCTGAGGCCGAAACGCTCGGCGCTTTCGATGACCATCACCGAGGCGTTCGGTACGTCCACGCCGACTTCGATGACGGTCGTGGAGATGAGTATATTGGCCCTTCCTGCAACGAATGCGGCCATATTGAAATTCTTCTCCTCGTTGGTCTGCTTGCCGTGGACGATTGCGACCTTGTACTGCGGGAGGGGGAAATAGGACACGATCTCCTCGTAGCCGCGCTCGAGGTTCTGGTAGTCCATCTTTTCGCTTTCGAAAATGAGGGGATAGACCACGAACACCTGGCGGCCGAGGGCGATCTGCTGCTTCATGAAGTTGTAGAGCGCCATCCGCTTGTTCTCCCCGGCCTGCATCGTCTTGATGGGCTTGCGGCCGGGAGGCATCTCGTCGATGACGGAGACGTCGAGGTCTCCGTAGAGGGTCATCGCGAGGGTCCTCGGGATAGGGGTCGCCGTCATCACGAGGACGTGGGGAGGAGGGCCTCCGGGGTTCTTGCCCCACAGGCGGGCGCGCTGGTCCACTCCGAAGCGGTGCTGCTCGTCGATGATCGCAAGGCCGAGCGCCTTAAAATTGACAGTGTCCTCGATGAGGGCGTGGGTGCCTACGAGGATGCCTACGGAGCCGTCCTCGAGGCCGGCGTGGATGGAGCGCCTTGCGGCGGTCCCTGTCGAACCCGTCAGGAGTTCGACGCGGACGCCGGTCTGGGCCAGATATTTGGAAATGTTGGCAAAGTGCTGCTGCGCAAGGACTTCGGTCGGGGCCATGAGGCAGGCCTGGTAGCCGTTGCCTATCGCTATGAGCATGGTGAGCACTGCGACCATAGTCTTGCCGCTGCCGACGTCTCCCTGGAGGAGACGGTTCATCTGGGAGCCGCTCATAAGGTCCGCGCGGATTTCGCGGATGACCCTTTTCTGGGCTTTGGTGAGGGCAAACGGCAGAAAATCGTAGCACTTGTTGAAGGGTTCGCCGACCTTCGGCATCAGGATGCCGTTGGCCGCGCGGCTCCGGACGAATTTCTGCTTGAGGAGGGACAGCTGGAGGAGGAATAGCTCCTCGAATTTCAGGCGGTAGACGGCCTTGCCGAGAGCGTTGTTGTCCGTCGGAAAATGGATCTGGCGGAGCGCGTACTGCAACGGCACCAGGCCCTTTTCGCGGAGGATGTAGTCGGGAAGCGTCTCCTCAAGGGTCGGCAGCACGAGGGACAGGGCTTCGGAGACGAGCTTCTGGATTGTCCTGCCGGTGATGCCGGCGTTTTTGATCTTTTCGGTCGAGGAATAGACTCCGCTGATGGATGCGTTGCCCGCCTCGCCGGGAGGCGGGGGAGCGTCGATTTCGGGGTGGACGATATTGAGGTGTCCGTTGAATACGGAGGGCTTGCCGAAAAACAGGAACGTGCTGCCCGGAGTAAGCTTTTCGGCCATCCAGCCGAGGCCTTTGAAGAAGACCAGGTCGAGCTCTCCGGTGTTGTCCGCTACACGGACGTAGAGGCGCTTGCCGCCCTTGCCGGCACCGCCGCCCTGGACTTCGGTACGCACCACGGTGGCGAGAATCTGGACGTCGGCCATGCCGGCTTCCAGGGTGCCTATTTTGTGGATCACGCCGCGGTCTATGTAGCGGAACGGGTAGAAGCGCAGGAGGTCCCCGAGGGTCACGAGGCCGAGCTCCGCCTTGAGGAGCGCGGCCCTTTTAGGCCCCACTCCGTGGAGGAACTGGATTTCCATCGTCTGAGGTGAACTTCCCATACCCCGACAAGATACGAAAAAAATGCTTAAATTTGCCCTTCAGATGGAAAGTCTTGTCATAAATAACGACGAATTCTTCGCTAGCGTGCTCGATTGCCTCGCTTCCGGCAACGACGCAACCATCCCCGTCAAGGGGTTCAGCATGCTGCCTCTCATCCGTGCTGAGAAGGACCTCGTGGTGCTCGGCACATTTGACGAGCTGCGGGAGAAGGACATCGTCCTTTTCCGCTACTGCGGCCGCTATGTGATGCACCGCATAATTTCCATAGACGGCGACAGGATAGAGATTATGGGCGACGGTGTCCTCGAGAACAGGGAGGTTGTCCGCCGCGACGCCGTCTGCGCCAGGGCAAAAGCCATACTCCGCGGAGGGAAGCGGAAAAGAAATCCCTACAGCCCTTTCTGCCTCTGGCTTTTCGACCGCTGGTACGCACTGCTGCCCCTCAGGCGCTATCTTTTGTGGATTTACCGCCGTCTGCCCTGGAACTATTTCTGGCTGAGACGCCAGTCGAGGGCCGCGCTCAAAGCGCAGAGCGAAGAAACTCCCTGAATCCTTCAACCGAAAGATCGTAACTCCTGACCGGGGCGAGCTGCTCTCCGGCGGGGGAGAGGAGTATATATGAAGGCTGTGAGTTGACGCCGAAACGCCTTCTCGCTATCTCTGAATTGACCCTTCCGACATCTTTAAGAACCTTGCCGCCGTCGGTGCGGACCCATTCGCTCTCGGGGAGGCGGGTCTTGTCGTCGGTGTGGAGGGCGACGATCTCGAATTTGTCGCGAAGCAGCTCCAGGACTTCAGGGTCGCTCCAGACCCTTTCTTCCATCTCGCGGCAGTTGACACAGCCGTATCCCGTCACGTCCACGAAGACTGGCTTGCCGCTTTCGGAAGCGGCTTCAAGCCCGCTCTCGACGCTCGGCCAGGCTCTGAGGCCGTGGGCGATGGTGAGGGTTTTCGCCGATTCTCCGGGCTTTTCGGCAGGGGAGACCCCGCGGGAGAGGACGAAGTCCTGGGTCTCAAGGGGCGGCAGATAGCCGGAAAGTGCCTTCAGGGGCGCTCCGAACATCCCCGGGATCATATACACGACAAAGGTAAAGACGGCTCCGGCAAGGAGCAGCCTTGTCAGGCCGATTTTCTCCAGCTTCTCCTCGTGCTTGAAAGTAATCTTTCCGAGAAGATAGAATCCGAGGAGGGTGAAGTCCACGATCCAGATCGCGAGATAGACCTCCCTGTCGAGGATGCCCCAGTGGTAGGTCTGGTCTGCCACGGAGAGGAATTTGAGGCCGAGGGCCACCTCTATGAATCCGAGCACAACCTTGACGCTGCCGAGCCAGCTCCCGCTCTTGAGCTTGCCAAGGAGCGTAGGGAACATCGCGAGAAGCGTAAACGGCAGGGCGAAGGCTACCGAGAAGGCAAGCATCGTTACCATCGGGGCCCAGAATTCGCCGCTCGTCGAACGGATGAGGACCGACCCTACGATGGGACCAGTGCAGGAGAAAGACACCAGCACAAGCGTCAGTGCCATGAAGAATATTCCCGCGAGTCCCTTGCGGTCGCTTCCCTTGTCCGCCCTGTCGGTCCAGCGGGACGGCAGGGTGATTTCGAAGGCTCCGAAAAAGGAGGCCGCGAAGACCATGAAGATCACGAAGAACAGAAGGTTAGGCAGCCAGTGGGTCGAAAGCCAGTTGAAGATGTCGGCAGTCACGGCATCCCCTCCGAGCAGCCTCGTAAGGAGGATGATGACGCTGATCGGAAGGGTGTAGAGGAGGACTATGAAAAGCCCGTAGAAGAAGGCTTTGATCCTGCCGGCCCTTGGCGACGCTCCGCTTTTGAGGAAATACGACACCGTCATCGGCACCATCGGGAAGACGCACGGGGTCAGCAGCATGGCAAAGCCCCAGAGAATCGCCTCCAGAATCAGCTTCCAGAGACCTGAGACGCCCTTTTCAGGCGCGGCCTGCACCTCCAGCACCGTCTCTTCCGGGAAGCCGCAGTGGCCCTGCTCATCGCATGTGGTGAAGCAGACGGTCGCTTCCGCCTTCCCCTCCATGGAGACCTCCTGGGTAAAGGAGACCTTCCCCGAGAAGACTTTTTCGTCTTTATAAATATATCCTTCGCTTGCGGCTACAAGCGGCCCCGCGGCTTCCGCCGGGGAGGCCCACCTGACCGCAGTCGCGCTGAACCCCTCTCCGGGGCCGTAGATGTGGTATCCTTCGGGAACGGAAGCGGTGAAAGTCACCGTCACGGCGTCGCCTTTACGGGCGGCGGAAGCGCTCCAGGACACTTCCTGCGCCATCGAAGAGACGGCGCAGACGAGTGCGAGGAATATGAGAGCGGCGCGTTTCAAGACTATTTTGCGAACGCGACTGAGCGGGTCTCGCGGATAACAGTGATCTTGACCTGGCCGGGGTAGGTCATCTCGTTCTGGATGCGGGTCGCGATCTCGCCGGAAAGCTGCGCGGCCTGCTGGTCGGTCACCTCTTCGGCGCCGACGATGACGCGGAGCTCGCGTCCTGCCTGGATAGCGTAGGAATTGGTCACTCCGGGATACGAGGCTGCGAGATCTTCCATGCCCTTGAGCCTCTTGATGTAGGACTCGATGACCTCGCGGCGGGCGCCGGGGCGTGCGCCGGAGATGGCGTCGCCGACGAGCACGATCGGGGCGATGAGAGAGGTCATCTCGACCTCCTCGTGGTGGGCTCCGATGGCGTTGCAAATCTCGGGACGCTCCTTGTACTGCTCGGCGAGCTTCATGCCGAGGAGGGCGTGAGGAAGCTCCGGATCGTCGGTCGAGACCTTGCCGATGTCGTGGAGAAGACCGGCCCTCTTGGCGGCCTTGACGTTGAGGCCGAGCTCGGAGGCCATTATGGCGCAGATATTGGCAACTTCACGGGAGTGCTGCAGAAGGTTCTGTCCGTAGGATGAACGGTATTTCATGCGGCCGATGAGGCGGACGAGTTCCATGCTCATGCCGTGGATACCGAGGTCTATTCGTCTTCAAGCTGCTTGGAGACCTTGGCGACGACTTCCTCGATGCGGGCCGGGTGGATACGGCCGTCGATTACGAGCTGGTGGAGCGAAAGCCTCGCAACCTCACGGCGGACAGGGTCGAAGCCGGAGATGAGGATGGCGTCCGGGGTGTCGTCGACGACGATCTCGACGCCGGTCGCGGCCTCGAGAGCCCTGATGTTGCGGCCCTCGCGCCCGATGATGCGTCCCTTGATCTCGTCGTTGTCGATGGGGAAGGTCGTGACGGCGTTCTCGATAGCCGTCTCGGTCGCCGTCCTCTGGATGGTGCTGATAACTATCCTTTTGGCTTCCTTGGCGGCGTTGAGCCTGGCTTCGTCCATGGTGTCGTTGATGTAGGCCTGGGCTTCCGTGCGGGCTTCGGCTTTCATGTTCTCCATGAGGATGTTCTTGGCTTCGGCCGCGCTCATCGAGGCAATGCTCTCGATCTGGCGGTTGGCCTGCTCCTTGAGCCGGTCGTACTCTTCGCTCTTGCGCTCGAGGGCTTCCTCGTGGCTTTTCATGGCCATCTTCTGGGCTTCCGCCTCCTTGATCTTGCGCTGGAGATCCATATTTTGCTGGTTGAGGGTGTTCTCCTTCTGGCGGACGCGGTTTTCAGCTTCGCGGATACGGTTGTTGGCGTCGCTGACGTACTGGTCGTGCTCGCTCTTGAGGGAGAGGAACTTCTCCTTCGCCTGGAGGATCTTTTCGCTCTTGATTTTTTCTGCCTCTATCTCGGCCTTGCGGATGATGTCATCCTTTTCGGCCGCGAGACTGCGCTTGCGGATAGGTATGTAGATCGCGAGGGCGAGGGCTGCGCCGACCGCCACTCCGATGACTGCTCCGATTAGTAAATACAGTAACATGATATATAGTGTTTTAAGTTGTTCTTCAATATATTATAACGAACGAAGCCGCCCGCTACAAGCAGCGGAAACGGCTTCGTCGAAGTAAAAAAGCCGCCGTCATCTTTCGCTGAAAAATCTTCGTTAAAAGATTTGGGCTCCATCCGTTTTCCGGCTTCCCCTGTCCTGAAGGAATCCCTCATCGGGATCGGGGCCTGTCGTCCACGGTCTGAGATTTCCCGGTACCTCGGTACTTGTTGTTTTCGCGTGAGGTACGGCGGCTATTTTCTGGTCTTGAGATAGGACAGAGTGTCTTCCAGCAGCTTTCCTGCCTCATCCTCAAGGGCCTTCTTCCCGTCTTCAAGCGAAAGGCGGGCTATGCATTCGTTGAGGGCCACAAAAGGCATGAGGTCTGCCTCTTTCTGGCCCGGGAACGATCTTGTGTACAGCGACAGGCGGGAGTTGACGGCTTCCGCGGCAAGGCGGATCCTGCGCTCTTCCTCGGGGGAGGAGGCGTTCATGATGTAATCCCTGCCGGCAAGGAGTATGGTTATCTTCTGTGCCATGGTCAGCCTTCAAGTGCGGAGATGCATTTATCTATCTCCCTTATCATCCTGTCGATTTTTTCCTTGGCGGAGGCGTTGGAGCCTCCGGATGGGTTGAAAGCCGCGGAGAGACGGAGCGACTCCGCCTTCTCTTCAAGCTCGGTTATCCGTTTCCTGAGGGCGTCAGCCTGCGCGTCACGCTCGGAAAGGGCGGCGCGGAGATTTTCGTTCTCCGCCTTCTCCGCTTCGTAGAGAGCTATCAGCTCCGCTATACTTTCTTTAAGCTTTTCGAGCATTTTACAGACTTTTACCCTAAATCTTTGCAAAAATAATAAATTTTTTCGCCCAAACTCAATAATCTGTTATAAATTTGTAGAAAAATAACATTCATGCGCAATTACGGACTGATAAGGGCGGCGGCGGCGACGCCGGTTGTGAAAGTGGCTTCCCCGGAGGCCAACGCAAAGGCTATAATGTCGATAATCGACGACGCCACTGAAAGCGGCGTCTCGCTGCTCGTATTCCCCGAGCTGGCGGTGTCCGGCTACACCTGCGGCGACCTTTTCGGCAGCGAGAAGCTGATAGAAGGCTGCGAAAAGGCCATTGCGGCCATCCGTGACCACACCAGAGGCCTGGAGGTGACGGTTGTCACCGGCGCCCCCGTACGCTATCACGACAAACTCTACAACTGCGCCGTCATAATCCGCAACGGACAGGTAAAGGGCATCGTCCCGAAGATATATCTCCCGGACTACAACGAGTTCTACGAGGCGCGCTGGTTCTCCTCCGGCAGCGATTTCCTTTCCGGAAACATCCACAACGAGGGCCGCTTCCTCGACGACGGCACTTCCTGCGTCCGCGAGGGCTTCTGCGGCGAGATAACCTTTGCCGGAGGGCGTTGCAACATCTCCCCGAACCTCCTTTTCACCGTCGGCGACGCGACCTTCGCGGTCGAAATCTGCGAGGACCTGTGGACCCCGCTCCCTCCATCCTCGTTCCACTGCGTGGCCGGCGCGCAGATAATCGTGAACCTTTCCGCGAGCAACGAAGTCCTCCTCAAGCACACCTACCGCAAGAGCCTAGTCTGCGAGCAGAGCGCCCACACCCTTTCGGGCTACATCTACTGCTCCAGCGGCTACGGCGAGTCAACCCAGGACCTCGTGTACGCCGGATCCTCCCTCATCTATGAAAACGGGACCCTGATGGCAGAGGCCATGCGTTTCACGACAGGTCCCCAGATGATCTTTGCGGACCTCGACGTCGAGAAGCTGACGGTCCTCCGCCAGAAGCAGAGTTCGTTCTTCTACGTGACTCCGGACGGTACGAGGGCTTCGACCTACGCCCAGATGTACTCCAGGCTGAACCTCGGAAAGGCCGCCTCGACTGATTTCGACGCGGAGCTTCACCGCTACATCGAACCCCATCCGTTCGTCCCTTCGGGCGACGACGCCGACATCGAGGGCCGCTGCCGTGAAGTCATTTCCATACAGGTCATGGGCCTTGTCAGACGCCTTGAGCACGTCAAGGCCCGTTCCGCCGTGATCGGCATCTCCGGCGGCCTCGACAGTACGCTTGCCCTTATCGTCACAGTGATGGCATTCGACAAGCTCCGCTGGCCGAGGGAGGGAATCATAGGAGTGACGATGCCGGGTCTCGGCACGACTGCCAGGACGAGAACCAACGCCGACGCCCTGATGGAGGCCCTCGGCATCACCAGGAAGGAAATCTCCGTCGTCCCCGCCGTGGAGCAGCATTTCCGCGACATCGGTCACGACCCCTCAGTCATCGACAGTGTCTATGAAAACTCCCAGGCGAGGGAGCGCACCCAGATCCTTATGGACATCTCCAACAAGACCGGCGGCATCGTCGTCGGCACCGGAGACCTCTCCGAGCTCGCCCTCGGCTGGTGTACCTACAACGGAGACCACATGTCGATGTATGCGGTAAACGCCTCCGTCCCCAAGACTCTCGTAAGGGAGCTCTGCCGTTTCTGCGCGCAGAAGATCCTGAACGGCGGAAAGACGGTCGAAGGCCGCACTGCAGGGGACATCATCCTCGACATCGTCGACACCCCGATAAGCCCCGAGCTGACTCCCGCCGGCAAGGACGGCGAGATAGCCCAGCTGACGGAAGATCTCATAGGCCCTTACGAGCTCCACGACTTCTTCCTCTACCATTTCTTCCGTTTCGGCTGCGCCCCCGCGAAGATACTCTTCCTCGCGGAGAAGGCGTTCGGCGGGCGCTATGACAGAAAAACCCTCCTGAAGTGGCTCAAAGTCTTCTTCAAGAGGTTTTTCTCGCAGCAGTTCAAGAGGAGCTGCCTTCCCGACGGTCCCAAGGTCGGATCTGTCTCGCTGTCTCCGAGAGGAGACTGGAGGATGCCTTCCGACGCGCTTTCGGACCTATGGCTGGAAGAGATCGAATCCCTATAGCCTTGCGATGACCTCCTCGAAAAGGGAGGTCATTTTGTCTGCGGCCGCGTCCGCGGCGGCGACGATGGCTTCGCCGTCGGTCACGTAGTTGTCGTCGTCCGGAGCGACGTCAGTGATGACGGACATTCCGAAGACGGGGATGTTGCTGTGGCGCGCCACGATGACTTCCGGGGTCGTCGACATTCCGACGGCGTCCGCTCCGATGGAACGGAAGAAGCGGTACTCGGCGGGGGTCTCGTAGGTCGGGCCCGTGCAGCCGAGGTAGATGCCCTTGCGGAGGGCGACGCCCTGCTCCGCCGCGACCTTCTCGGCCAGGGCTATGAGCTTGAGGTCGTAGGGACGGGTCATGTCCGGGAAACGGGGACCGAAATCGTCGAGGTTGGGGCCGATGAGGGGATTCGGAAGGAGGTTGATGTGGTCGCGGATGATCATGAGGTCGCCGGTGTGATACGAGGTGTTGCACCCGCCAGCGGCGTTGGAAACGAAGAGGTACCTGACGCCGAGGACCTTCATCACCCTGATCGGGAGAGTCACCATGTCCATCGGATATCCTTCATAGAAATGGAACCTGCCCTTCATTGCGAGAACCTTCTTCCCGCCGAGGAGGCCGGCGATGAAACGGCCGTCGTGGCCGATCGCCGTCGAGACGGGGAAGCCCGGAATGTCTCCGTAGGGAATTGAGATGGGGGAGGATATGTGGTCGGCCAGCTTGCCGAGGCCGCTGCCGAGGACAATGCCGATTTCCGGCTCGAAACCGCCGAGGAGCTTCCTGAGGGAAGCGGCGGTTGCATTGATGGTTTCTATATTGGTCATAGTTGTGCGATTAGTTTCTCGAATATGAGCGACATCCTGTCGGCTCCGGCGTTTGCCGCTTCGACGACGGCCTGGCCGTCATTGACATAGTCTTCCGCATAGTCGTCGTGGGCCTCGTTGGTGATGATGGACATGCCGAACACGGCGATGCCGGCGTGGCGGGCGACGATGACCTCGGGGATGGTCGACATGCCGACGGCGTCGCCTCCGATCGTGCGGTAGAACTTGTATTCGGCCGGGGTCTCATAGCTGGGGCCGGTGTCGCCGAGATAGACTCCTTCCCGAAGGGCGATGCCCTCCTCGGCGGCGATCTTCTTCGCGAGAGCGATGAGCTTGAGGTCGTAGGGCCTTGTCATGTCGGGGAAGCGCGGGCCGAAGTCTTCGAGGTTCGGCCCGATCAGCGGGTTGGGCTGGAGGGTTATGTGGTCTTTGATTATCATTAGGTCGCCGAGACGGAAATCGTAGTTGATCCCGCCGGCGGCGTTGGAGACGAAAAGGTACTTTATGCCTACCTTGATCATCACGCGGACGGGGAGGGTCACGAGGCTCATCGGATAGCCCTCGTAGAAGTGGATGCGGCCCTGCATCGCGATGACGCATTTGCCGCCGAGGTTGCCGACGATGAAGTTGCCTTTGTGTCCGATGGCCGTGGAAACGGGAAATCCGGGCAGCTCGCGGTAAGGTATTGCTATCTGGTCAGTTATGTGGTCGACCATTTTACCGAGGCCGCTTCCGAGTACGATTCCGAGTACGGGTTTTCTTCCGCCGAGGCGCTCTGCAAGAGCCGCTGCAGCGTTGTCGATCTGTTCAATGAGTGGTTGCATTAGTCTTAGAATTCTTCCGGATTTTCAGCTGGTGATTCCCTGATGAAGGGTTCGTCGTTGGGGAACTTTTCCCTGATGTAGTCTATGACATCCCTGAGACCTTCGCAGAACTTGTCGAAGTCCTCCTTGTAGAGGAAGATCTTGTGCTTGTCATAGGAGAAGGAGCCGTTGTCCTCGACGCGGCGCTTGCTCTCGGTGATGGTCAGGTAGTGGTCCTTGCCTCCCTTGGTCTCTTTGACGTCAAAGAAGTAGGTACGCTTTCCGGCCCTCACGGGTTTGGAGAAAACGTCTTCGGAATTCCGGTCACGGCCGCGGGTGCCGTCGTAGTCGTCCCTGTACATAAATAGGTTTTTATAAAATGTTCGTCCACAAATTTAGACAAATTTCCTACAAATAAACTATATTTGCGAAAATTTTGTTTGAAATATGCTGACAAGACGTATGTTGAGAATCAAGGCGTTCAAGGTCCTGTATGCCTCCGTGGAGGACGGGAGTATGACGCTGAAGGATGCAGGAGCGCGATTTGTAGCTTCCTGCGAGGCGGTAAGAGACCTCTATCTTTTTATGATGTCGATAGTTGCGGTCCTTTCGGAAGAAGAGGCAAAACGTCTTGAAGCCGGCCGCCGCAAGTTCAATCCGACGGCCGAAGACATCTCACCTAACGACAAATTCGCTACGAACCGCCTCGCTGCGCTCCTCGGATCCGACCCTGATTTCAGAAAGCTTCTGGAGAAAAAGAAGCTTTCCTGGGAACAGTACGACGTTTTCATCCGTGAAGTCTCGGATTCCATCCGGTCCAGGCAGTATTTCGCCGACTATATGGCTTCCCCCGAGCGTTCCCTCAGGGAGGATGTCTCCCTTTTCAAAAAGATTTTCGAGCGCGAGTTCGAAGACAGCGAATCCCTCGCGGCAATCCTCGAAGAGCTCTCGATCCTCTGGGTCGACGACCTCGGCTTCGCCCTCAGCGCCTGCATAAAGTCCCTTTCCTCCATCGCAAGGACCGGGCGCTGGAACCTGCCGCCGCTCTACCACAGCGACGAGCTCAGGGAGGCAGGCAAGGAGGCCGACAGCGACGAGGAGTTCTCCCGCAGGCTTCTTAACGGCGCCTTCGCCGGCCGGGAGCGCTATTTCCAGATGGTTTTCGACTCGGCCAAGGGCTGGGAGAAAGACAGGCTTTTCACGACCGACCTCGTCCTTATCTCCATGGGTCTTGCCGAAGCCGAGCTCTTCCCGGATATCCCCGTGAAGGTCACTATCAACGAATACGTAGAGATTTCCAAATACTACTCCACCCCCAAGAGCAGTTCTTTTGTCAACGGGCTTCTCGACTCCCTCATAGGCAATCTCGCCTCCGAGGGCAAGGTGGTCAAAAGCGGAAAAGGTATAAATTAATAATAAGTAACTGTCAATGAAAGCATTGTTCTTTATTTTACAGGATGCGGCTCCGGCGGCCCAGCAGGGCGCCGCGGGAGGCGGCTGGACCATGTGGGCCATGCTCATCCTCATCTTCGTCGTCATGTATTTCTTCATGATCCGTCCCCAGAGGAAGCAGCAGAAGGAACTCCAGGAGTTCCGTTCCTCTCTCGCCAAGGGAGACAAGGTCGTCACCGTCGGAGGCATCTACGGCGAGATCGTCGAGGTCGAAGAGAGGACCGTCATCATCAGGGTCGACAAGGACGTCAAGATCAAGGTCGACAAGAACGGCCTTGTCAAGGATTACTCCGAGTCCCGTCCCCAGTAATTCATACTATCCGTGCTGAAGAATTTCTTCGGGAAGATGCTCTCTTTCCTCCATCTCGGGGGAAGGGATTGGATCGTACTTCTTCTGTCGCTTGCACTGTCATCCACTATTTGGCTGATACACAGCCTTTCCGAGGAGTATTCCGGAGTGATGACAGTTCCCGTCGAGGCCGAGTCGAAGATTGAAGGGCGGTCCAACATTTCGACGCTCCAGAGCGTGGCCGTGGCAAGGGTCCGGACCTCCGGGTTCAACCTTGTAAGGGCCCTCGGCAGGGAGCGCCGCAAGCCCGTCCGCGTCAAGGTGGACCCGCAGGACCTCCGCCGTATCTCCGGAGACGATTTCATCCTCACAGGTGCGGCACGGAGCAACTACGTGAGAGGCATTTTCGGCGACGGCGCCGTCCTGGAGACCTTCCTCTCCGACACGCTGAAGTTCCGTTTCCCGAAGGAAAACCACAGGAAAGTCCCCGTTATCCTTGTCAGCGACATTTCCTACAAGGACCAGTTCATGGCCTCGGGTCCTGTCAGGACGGTGCCGGACTCCGTCATTATCTACGGCGAGCAGGACGTCATCGGCCAGATTGACGGGATCCGTACCCAGCCCCTCTCCCTCCGCAACGTCCGTCACGACGTCCACGGCGCGGTCAAACTCTCCCGCCCGGAAGGTGTGCGTCTTTCGGACGACGACGTGGCCTATTCGATCTCGGTCAGCCGTTTCGTGGAGATAATCACGACGGTGCCCGTCTCCGTCAAAAACGCCCCTTCAGGACGTTCCTTTGAAGTCAGGCCCCCTGCCGCGGAGGTGGTTCTGAGGTGCGTGTTCCCCCTCAAGGGAGACCCTTCCGACGGCGTCGGAGTAAGCGTCCTCTACGGCGATTTCGAAAAATCGGTCACCGGGCGCTGCGTCCCCGTCGTCTCCGGCCTCTCTCCCGGAGTCATTGAGGCAAGGGTCTCGCCGGAAGTTTTCGACTGCATCGAGATAGGACAATGACAACGGTAGCACTCACAGGCGGCATCGGCAGCGGAAAATCGGCCGCTGCCGCTTTTCTTTCTTCCGCAGGCGTCCCCGTCTTCGACTGTGACGCCGCGGCGAAGGCCGTCTATGACGAGGATCCGGCCCTTCCGGCCCGCCTCGAAAAGCGCCTCGGCAAAAGCCTCCGAAAGGGCGGCGCCTTCGACAGAAAGGCTCTCGCTGCGGTGGTATTCTCCTCTCCGGAGGCCCTCAGGACCGTCGAGGAGGAGGTCCTGCCGGCTGTCCTTGCAAAACTTGAGGCCTGGAAGGCGTCGCTCTCCTCGCCGCTTTGCGTCGTCGAGTCCGCCACCATCCTTTCCAAACCCCTTTTCGACGGCGCCTACGACTCCGCCGTCCTTGTCGATGCCCCGGAGCACATCCGTCTCCGCCGCATCCTTTCCCGCGGCGGCATCTCCCGTGAAGACGCCCTCCGCCGCATAGCCGCCCAGAGTTTCGACTGTTCCAAAATCTCCGGCATCATCCTCAACGACAACAACCTCCGCACTCTCCGCGCCCGCACTTTCGCCCTTTTCTCCTCTCTTTACGGCGATTCTTTTCATTTTTCCCGCAAAAATTCCTAATTTTGTAGTTCATACTACAAAGAACGAAGCCCTGCGGGCTAAAGGCCGTCTGCGCCCACGCAGTCGTGAGTGGGAGGGGCCCATTGAAAATGGGAGGGATAGGACCGGAGGTCCGTAGTCTTTAGCCCGCAGGGCTTCGTTCTTGAGAAAAAAGAATTAAAATGAAGACAGATTTAAGCAAAATTCTGGCAGTGTCGGGAGAGCACGGGCTCTTCAGGTTTCTGGCGCAGGCGCGTAGCGGCGCCATCGTAGAGCCGCTAGAGGGCGGAGACCGCAAAGTTTTCGATTTCCGCAGCCGCATCACCTCCCTCGCCGACATCTCCATCTACACCGAGAGCGGAGAGCTCAAACTCCAGGAAGTTCTCCTCAAGATGAAGGAAGTCCTCGGCGACAAAGAGGCCCCCGACTCCAAGAAGGCTCCCGTTTCCGAGATAAAGGCCCTTTTCGACAAGGCCATCCCCGACTACGACGGCTCCCGTTTCTATGTTTCTCACATGAAGAAAGTCGTCGACTGGTACAACTGCATCCTCAAGGGCGCATCCTTCGATTTCGCCGAGGAAGGGGAAGAAGAACAGGAACAAGCCGCGGAGTAATCCGGTGCAGACCCTAAGAGTCATAACCCTCGGCTGTTCGAAGAACACAGTCGACACCTCGCATCTCCTCTATCAGATCAGGGATTCCTACGAAATCCTTCCCGAGGACAGCGAGGGGCCGGTCGATGTGCTCCTTATCAACACCTGCGGCTTCATCGGCGACGCCAAGCAGCAGTCGATAGACACCATCCTGGAAGCAGTCGCAGGAGGGCAGGCCGGACGTATCCTCGTCTTCGGCTGCCTTTCGCAGCGCTATATGGCGGAGCTTCCGGAGCTCATCCCGGAAGTGGACGGATGGTTCGGGGCGAGGGATATGGAGCCTCTCGTGAAGGCCCTCGGATGCTCTTACCGTCCGGAGGACGAGTCAGGCAGGGTAATATATGACGGGGCCCACCCGTATGCCTTCCTCAAAATCTCGGAAGGCTGCGACCGTCACTGCTCCTACTGCGCCATCCCGCTCATAAGGGGAGCTCACCGCTCCGTCCCCGAGGAGAAGCTCCTCGAGGAAGCCCGCGGCCTCGCCGCACAGGGAGTGAAGGAGCTGGTCGTCATAGCGCAGGACACGACCTTTTATGGCCTGGACCTCTATGGAAAGAGGACCCTTGCGCGGCTTCTCCACAGGCTTTCCGCCGTGGAGGGCATAACCCGCATAAGGCTCCACTATTCCTATCCTCAGGGATTCCCGGAGGATGTCCTCGACGAGATGGCCTCCAACCCCAAAATCTGCCCTTACATAGACATCCCCCTCCAGCACATCTCCGACAAAGTCCTTGCGGCGATGCACCGCGGAGTGGACGGAGAGCAGACCAGGCGGCTCGTCGCGAAAATGAGGGAGCGGGTCCCGGGAGTCGTGCTCCGTACGACCATGATAGTCGGACACCCCGGCGAAGGCGAGGCAGAATTCGAAGAGCTTCTCCGCTTCGTGGAGGAAGCCCGTTTCGAAAGGCTCGGCGCCTTCACATATTCCGAGGAGGAAGGAACTTTCGGCGCGGAGAACCTCGCCGACGATGTCCCCGAAGAAGTGAAGAAGGAGCGGCTGTCCCGCCTCATGGCCCTCCAGGAGAAGATTTCGCTGGAGTACAACCGCTCGAGGATCGGTTCGGTGGAAAAAGTGCTTGTCGACGATTTTGCCGACGGAGTTTTCATCTGCCGCAGCGATAAGGAAAGCCCCGAGGTGGACGGAGAAATTCTTTTAAAGTACACGCCCGGCTTTATGGGCGGGGCCGAACCCTACTCTGTCGTTGGAGAAGAGATCGATGTCCGTATAACGGGCTGTGACAGTTATGATTTGATTGCAGAACCCCTGGAAATATGAAAAGGACTATTATATTTGCCGCAATGCTGTCGCTTCTTGTCGGATGCGGCGCTCCCCAGACTTTTTCCGTGAGCCTTGAAAAACGCCAGAAACAGCAGGGGATAGACCTTGCAGGCAAGAGCATCTCCGTAGTCTGCGCCGGAGAAACTCCGGAGGACATGGCCGTCGCGACTTCCGTCGGCGAGGGCTTTTCCACCGCTCTCGAGGCGGATTATTTCGGCGGAGAGAAGGGGATAGCCCTTTTCGAAGTCGATTCGCTGGTCCCGACCAGGGAGAACATCCTTTCTCTCCTTGTCGAGACGGGAAGCGACGTCATCTTCGTGTTCGTGCCGACGGTAGGGGAGCCGTCGCCCGTCGTCTCGGGCGGCAAATCTGCCAAATCTGTCCCCTGTGACCTCAGGCTCTACGCCTATGACTCCCTCGGAGAAGACTCCATGAAGCAGTTTGCAGGCAAGACTTCGTTCATCGACCCGGCCCCCGGTCCGGGCCTTTCCGAGGACGGGCTCAAGGCTTCCGTGGAAGTCGGCACCGCCGCAGCTGCACGTTTCCTTTCAAAATGGCAGACTGAGCAGTATTCGTTCTACTACCGTTCGACTTTCCATCAGGCCTGGGACGACGCCACGGAGGCTGTCCTGAAGATGGACTGGAAGGAAGCCGTGTCCAAGTGGATGACCCTCCTGGATTCCAAGGACGCGCTCACGCGCTCCGCCCTTGAGTACAATATCGCAACCGCCCTGCACCTTTCCGGCGACAATGCCCTGGCCCTCAAATGGCTGGATGTCTCCGAGCAGGACGCTTCGATGTCCCTTCAGCCCGGTCTCCGCAAAAGAATAGAAGCCGAGTTATGAGAAAGACGCTGATTCTTCTGGCCGCCCTCTGCGCCGTCTCCTGTGTTTTCAGCAAGCACAGGCCGGCCGCACACGGCGATATGCCGGTGACCGTTCAGGTTATGACCATCGGCTCGAGTTCCACCGAGAGGACCGAAAAATACATCGGCGAGCTCGTCGTGGACCGCGGCTCGGTCATATCGGCCGAATTCCCTTCCACGCTTAAATCGCTGAAGGTGAAAAAGGGAAGCCGGGTAGCCGCGGGAGACACCCTCGCCTGCGTTTTCTCCCAGACTCTCCAGAGTTCGAGAGACGCCTCGAAGGCTTCTTTCGACAGGGCTGCGGACGCCCGCGAGAGAGTCCGCAAGATGCAGGGAAGCGTCAGTGAGATCCAGGTGGTGGAAGTGGAGTCGAAGTATGCGCAGGCTGAGGCGGCCTACCTTGCTGCCGAGGATGCTCTTTCGGCGTGCAACATCACCGCTCCGTTCAGCGGAGTGGTCTCCGAGGTGTTCGTGGAGAGGGGAGTCCGCCTTTCGCTCGGGCAGCCCATCCTGAGGCTTGTCGACCTTTCGTCTCTCAAGGTCTCGTTTACCGTCAGTGAAAAGGAACTGCCGCTTTTCCCGCGCGGCAGCAGGGTTGAAGTTGAGATTCCGGCCTCCGGAAAGAACTTCGCCGCCGTAGTCGAATCCGTCTCCCTGGAGGCGGCGCCGCTTTCGAGGACCTACGAATGCCTTGCGCGTCCGCTCTCCCCGCTCTCCGGCCAGATGCCCGGCATGGTCTGCAAGGTCGGCCGCAAGAAGAGCGCCGGCGGCATCGTCATTCCGGCCTCGGCCGTCAGGACCGGCGAGGACGGCCGTTATGTCTGGACGGTGGAGGACGGGATCGTCAGGAAGCGTCCGATAACCGTCTCCGGCTATTCCGGAAACGGCATTGCAATAGGCTCCGGCCTTGAGGAAGGGGATGTTCTTGTAATCTCCGGCCTTCGCAAAATTTGCAGCGGAATGAAAGTTCAAACCGAGGAGTAGGAGATGCCAAAGGGCAGATACATACGTTCCGCGATAGCTTCATCCAAGCTTATTTTCTTCGTGCTCGTCATTCTCGTGGCGGTAGGAGCGTATGGCATCTATGCCCTGAACAAGGATGAATTCCCGACCTTCGAAATCAGGGACGGCCTCATCGTCGGCGTCTATCCCGGCGCCTCCTCCGAAGAGGTGGAGCAGCAGCTGACAAAGCCCCTCGAGGACATCATCTTTTC
This sequence comes from uncultured Bacteroidia bacterium, assembly GCA_902791945.1. Classification (GTDB taxonomy): domain Bacteria; phylum Bacteroidota; class Bacteroidia; order Bacteroidales; family UBA932; genus Cryptobacteroides. Next base: position 47,216 of record CADAXR010000003.1, on the reverse strand, counting down.
CTATCAGGAAGTGACGAGAAGCAGTTATTCCTATTCGCGCAACGGCTTCTCCTTCATATATGTAATAGTGAAGAGCGGACTGGACAAGGACAGTTTCTGGTCCAAAGTCAAGCTCCGGCTCGCTTCCGAAAAGCGGAATCTTCCGCCGGGAGTCCTCGCCGTCGAGGTAATCGATGAATTCAGTTCCATTTCCAGCGTTCTGCTGTCCCTCGAGTCAGAAGACAAGGGCTACGGAGAGATGAAGGAAATCGCCGACGAGCTCTGCGACAGGCTGAGGGAGATTCCGACCCTCGCAAACGCCCGCCAGTACGGCAACCGCGAGGAGGAGATAGCCGTCCACGTGGACCTGGAGAAGCTTTCCCGTTACGGTATTACGACGGAGATGCTCCTTGCCGAATACGGCAGTTCGACCTTAATGATTCCGGGAGGATCGTTCAAGAGCGGATATATCGACGCCCCCATAATCGTCGGAAACACCGTCGGCAGCGAAATGGAGGTGTCCGAGAGGATAGTCTACAGCGACCCGGAAGGCAATGTGGTGCGTCTGCGAGACATAGCGGAGATTGAGCGCCGGCTGGCTCCTCCGACCTCCTTCGTGGAGTCCGACGGCAAGAGCGCCATCATCATTTCGGTTGAAATGAGACAGGACAACGACATAGTGAAGTTCGGCCGCGAGGTGGACAGGGTACTGGAAGATTTTTCCGCCACGCTTCCGCCCAGCGTCCACGTGACCAAGGTAACGGACCAGCCGCAGGTCGTAGGACACTCAGTCTGGTCGTTCCTCCGCGACCTCGTGATTTCGATGCTGGCGGTCATCTTCGTGATGATGATGCTCTTCCCGTGGCGTTCGTCCGTCATCGCCAGCTCCGGCGTTCCGGTCTGCACGGCCGTCACCCTCGGCGCAATGTACATTATCGGCATCAACCTCAACACGGTGACCCTTGCGGCACTTATCGTGGTGCTCGGCATGATAGTGGACGACAGCATCATCACCATAGACGGCTACATCGACAAGCTCTCCAGGGGGCGTTCGCCGATCGACGCCGCGGCTTCGAGCGGCGCCTCGCTGTTCGTACCGATGTTCATCGCGACTCTTGCCATCTGCCTAATGTTCTTCCCGATGCTCGGCATCATTGACGGCTATCTCGGCGATTTCATCAAGATGTTCCCGATAGTGATCCTGATTGCCCTGACCGCTTCGCTTGTCTATGCGGTTACGGTGGTCCCGTCGATGGAGGTAAAGCTCATCCCCACGGTGGGCATCGAAAAGGAGAACTTCTTCAACCGTGGCCAGAAGGCCTTCTTCCGCATCCTGCAGGAGGGCTACGAGAAGATGGAGAAGTTCTGCTTCAATCATCCCGGCCTTACGATGCTCTCCGGAGTCGCCGTCATCTCGCTCGGAATCTTCATGCTGCTTCAGCTCAACGTCCAGATGATGCCTATGGCCGAGAGGGAGCTTTTCGCCGTCGAAGTCCATATGGGCGCGGGCGGCACCCTGGACCAGACGAGGGACGTCGCCGATTCGCTGTCCAGGCTCTACCTTTCCGACAAGAGGGTGAAATCAGTGACGGCATTCATCGGGACGGGAGCGCCGCGTTTCCACGCGACTTACGCCCCTGCCATCCCGTCGCCGCAATTTGCGCAGCTGATCGTCTGCACAGTCTCCGCTGAAAGCACGAGGTCCATCATCAAGGAGACCGAGAAGATCTATGAGAACCGTTTTCCCAACGCCCTCGTCAGGGTCAAGCAGATGGACTACCAGGCCGTCCCGGCCCAGGTCGGAGTCCGGTTCTCCGGCGACGACAGGTCTTTGGTGGCCAGCCTTGCGGATTCGCTCAAATCCCGTTTTTACGAGGTCAAAGGGCTTAAATGGATACACTCCGATTCGGATGAATACGATCCGGTGGTAAAGGTCATTCCGGATGCGGACGAGGCGGCCTGCCTCGGCGTGAGCCGTGCCGTCATGTCGCTTTCCCTTGCGGGAAGCTTCAACGGCCTTCCGGTCGCGACCCTTTGGGAAGGGGCGAACCCCATCCCGGTGAGGGTCTATTCCGACGCGATAGGGGACGGGATGGACTACGAGGCCGTGGCGGCCCAGCTGGTGCCGACATCGGTTCCCGGCGTCAGCGTCCGGCTGGACCAGGTGGCCTCCGTGGAGCCGGACTGGACGCCGCGTTCCATCACCAGGACGGCAGGGCGCCATTCGGCTACAGTCTATGCGGACCTCATGTACGGTTACAGCCAGCCTTCAATAAAAAAAGAGGTAAAGAAATTCCTTCAGTCCATGGACATCCCGGAAGGGGTCGAAGCCACGAGCGTCGGGCTCGACGACGTCAACTCGGTCTTCCTTCCGAAGATCATGCTCAGTTTTCTCTGTGCTGTCGCCGTGCTGTTCTTCTTCCTGCTTTTCCATTTCAAGAAGATTTCCCTTGCGGTGCTGACGATAGTCCTTTCTTCCATCTGCATGTTCGGCGCTTTCTTCGGGCTATGGCTTTTCAACCTTGATTTCAGCATCACTGCCGTGCTCGGGCTGATCAGCGTGGTCGGAATCATCGTGCGCAACGGTATCGTGATGTTCGAGTATGCCGAGCATCTGCGCTTCGACAAGGGGCTCGATCTCCGCGAGGCGGCGTTCGAGGCCGGCCGGCGGAGGATGCGTCCTATTTTCCTTACCTCCTGCACGACGGCTCTCGGCGTCCTTCCGATGATCCTTGCGGCGGATCCCCTGTGGATGCCGCTCGGAGTCGTAATCTGCTTCGGGACCATGCTGTCAATAATCCTGATAGTGCTTATCATGCCGGTTTCCTACTGGCAGGTTTACAGGATTTTCTCCCGGAAAAGCGCTTAAATTTTTCTGATTCCCGTCCAAAAGAGTATATTTGCAAAGATAAACCGATTTAGAAATGAAAATAAAAGAAGGCTTCATACTAAGGAGCATTTGCGGCCAGAGCGTCATCTCCGGCGAAGGTGCCGCCAATGTCAATTTTTCCAAACTGGTCTCTCTCAACGAGACGGCGGCGTATCTTTTCCAGAAAGTGGTGGGCGGCGAGTTCACCCCCGAGTCGATGGCCGGTCTCCTGACGGAGGAATACGAAGTTGACTTCGAGACGGCCCTTGCGGACTGCAAGGCCCTCTGCGGCCAGTGGAAGGAAGTCGGTATCCTTGAAGACTAGGTCCCGGTGAAAAAGACGTACGCTCAGACAATCGCACTCCTGCGGTCGGGCCTCTCCGGTGAGGCTCCGGCCCTGCCGCTTTTCGAAGGCGACGTTGATTGGCGGGAGATATACTCCCTGTCAAATTCCCAGACCATAGTTTCCGTCGTTACCGACGGCATCTCCAATCTTCCTGATCACTTAAAGCCCGTCATAGAAGCCCTGGAGCCTTTCCTCGCCGACACCCTCGCCGTCGAAATGCGCAACGGCCAGATGGACCGTTTCCTGGTAAACATTATGGACAGCCTCGAGAGCCAGGGATTTACCCCGGTACTCTTAAAGGGGCAGGGCCTTGCCGTCAACTATCCCGTCCCTTCGCATCGTCAGTGCGGAGACATCGACATCCTCGCTTCAGTTTTTGAATACAAGAAACAGGTCGGCTTCCTGGCCGCCAAGGCAGGCAGGGTTGACGGTGAGTACACTGAGATCCTCCACCAGGGGATGATGTTCGGAAACATCGAGGTCGAGATTCACGGCTCGATAAAGACCATGTTTTCCCCTTCACTGGACCGGAAGCTTGACGCTGCTCTGGAAAGGCTGTTCCGGGACCGTGATTTCAGCGAGGTAACGATCGAAGGGCGGGGGATCAGGGTGCCCGGCGATGTTTTCAATGCCGTCTATATCTTCCTCCACATGTTCCGCCACTATTTCTGCGGCGGGGTCGGCCTTCGTCAGATAACCGACTGGGCCCGTTTCATCCACTCAAAGAGGAATTCTCTCGACAGGGAAAAACTCAAGGCTATGCTGGAGGACCTTGGCCTTATGGGCGCCTGGAAGGTGTTCGGCGCTTTCGCCGTGGAGTACCTGGCCATCCCTGAAGAATCGGTGCCGTTCTATTCGCCCTGCGGAAAAAGGCGTCTCGAAAGGATTCTCGCCTTTGTCTTCAAGTGCGGCAACTTCGGGGTCAACGAATCAACCGTCCGCGAAGACGAACCCTATTTTATAAGGAAGATCCATTCCTTCTTCCTTTTTGACGTCCACGACAAACTGCGTCATTTCACGGAGTTCCCTCTCTATTCGCTTAAGTACTTTTTCGGTGCCGTTTCCTATGGCTTCGGCCGCCTTTTCAGGGGCGTATGAAAGGGATGATGAAATACCTGCGCTGGCTATGGCGCAATTCGGCCGGCATCCGCGGCCGTCTCGCGCTTAATGTCGTCCTCGGGACGGCGAATGTCGCCATAAGCCTTCTTTTCATAGGCCTCTGCAAGCACCTTGTGGACATCGCGACCGGGACCGCCGAAGGCTCAATCCCGGTTTTCGCAGGCATAGTGATAGGCGTCATAGTCGTACGCCTTGCGGTTACCGCCGCCAATGTCCGCCTGGAGAACCTGACCACCTCGAAGATGAATTTCATCATCCGGAAAAGGCTCTATTCGCTTCTCCTCCAGTCCAAGTGGAACGGACGCGAGAGGTTCCATTCCGGAGACACGCTCAACCGTCTGGAGACCGACGTCTCCACTGTGACGGGCGTCATCTGCTCGGATTTTCCCCAGCTCATCACGACGCTGATCCAGCTTGTCGCCGCAGTGGCGTACCTCTCCACGATGGATGTCCGCCTTGCTATGGTTCTTCTTGTGATTACCCCGGTGTTCCTTGTGGTCTCCCGGCTGTTTTTTAGGAAGATGAGGACCCTCACGAGAAATATCCGCGACACCGAGAGCCTCGTCCAGAGCCACCTGCAGGAGTCCCTCCAGCACAGGGTGGTTATCAGTTCGATGGAGAACGGCGCCCAGATGGAGGACCGCCTTGACGACCTCCAGGACACCGAGTACGATCAGGTCAAGGCCAGGACCCGTTTCACGGTTTTCGCACGGACCGTAGTCGGAGCGACTTTTTCGTTCGGCTACATAGCGGCTTTCCTCTGGGGAGTCTTCGGGATTTCGTCCGGAGCCATCACCTTCGGCGTGATGACCGCCTTCCTCCAGCTGGTCGGCCAGATCCAGCGTCCGGTCGTCAATATCACGCGTCAGATTCCTTCCTTTATCTATTCCACAGCATCGATAGACAGGCTCCTCGAACTTGAGGACAGTCCGAAGGAGGAAGCCGGCGAGCCTATACGCATTGACGGCCCCCTCGGCATACGCGTGGAAAATCTGTCCTTCCGTTATCCCGACGGAGAAAGGGATGTTTTCAGCGGGCTCAGCTGTGATTTCGCCCCGCTCTCCCGGACTGCAATCCTGGGGGAGACGGGAATAGGGAAGAGTACACTCATCAGGCTCATCCTTTCACTTCTCGAGCCGTCTTCCGGGTCAATAACCATCTACGGAGAATCGTCTTCCGCGGCGGTCTCTCCGAGGACCCGCTGCAACCTCGTCTATGTCCCGCAGGGCAACACCCTTTTCAGCGGGACGATTCGCGAGAACCTCCTGATGGGAGATCCCGAGGCCTCCGAGGAGCGCCTCAGGGAGGTGCTTGAGGTGGCCCAGGCCGTATTTGTGTTCTCCCTGCCCGAGGGTATCGACTCTTCCTGCGGCGAAGGGGGAGCGGGCCTCAGTGAAGGGCAGGCTCAGAGGATAGCCATCGCCCGCGGCCTTCTACGCCCGGGAAGCATCCTCCTTCTAGACGAATTCAGCTCCTCGCTCGATCCTGAGACCGAAGAGAAGCTGATGGAAAGCGTCTCCCGCTTTGCGGAAGGCAAGACGATTATTTTCATTACGCACAGGGAGAAGGTCTCCGCCAGGTGCGACAATATTCTCAGGCTGTAGGCCTTATTTTCTCATTTTACCGGCGTGGAGCGCGTCGTAGCGTTGCCTGCTCTTGAAGATGTCTATCGCGGTGTAGATGGAATGCATCATGGAGCGGGGATCAGCCTCGTCGCGGCCCGCCACTTCGTAGGCGGTGCCGTGGTCAGGAGACGTCCTGACTATGGGAAGTCCGGCCGTGTAGTTGACGCCGCGCTCGAAGGCGAGCGCCTTGAAGGGGGCTAGACCCTGGTCGTGGTACATCGCGAGGGTCGCGTCGAAACGCCCGTAGTTGCCGAGGCCGAAGAATCCGTCGGGAGAGTAGGGTCCGAAGGCGCTGATTCCCTCGCGGGTTGCCTCTTCAACGGCGGGTTTGATGATCTTTTCTTCCTCTTCTCCGAGAAGCCCTCCGTCGCCGCAGTGGGGGTTGAGGCCGAGCACGGCGATCTTCGGGGAGTCGATGCCGAAATCCCTCTCGAGGGAGGCTTTGAGGAGACGCAGTTTGGAGAGGATTTTCTCCTTGGAGAGAGTCGCCACGACTTCCTTCAGCGGGATGTGCCCGGTGACGACTGACACTTTAAGTATGTCGCTGACCATCAGCATGGCTATGTCGGGTACATTGAAGTGGTGCTGCAGGTACTCGGTGTGGCCTGTGTAGCCGAATCCTTCATTGACCATCGCCCTCTTGTTGATGGGGCCGGTCACAAGGACGTCGATGGTCCCGTTCTGCAGGTCGGCGACCGCCGCTTCGAGCGAACGGATAGCGCTCTTTGCCGACTCGGGGGTCGACTGGCCTGGCTCGACAAAGATGTTGTCCGGGAGGCAGTTGACTATGTTGAGCCTCTTGTCGTGGGCGTCGCGGGCGCTGGAGATCACGTTGGTGTCCATCTGGTCGATGTTGTGGATCAGCTTGCGGTAGAAGCCGAAGATCTTCGACGACCCGTAGATCACCGGAGTGAACGACGACAGTATCCTTGCATCCGCCAGAGATTTTATAATCACCTCGTAGCCTATTCCGTTCCCGTCTCCGGGCGTGATTCCTACTGTTACTTTTCCGTTCTTCATATCTTTTTCTTTTGTTCTTCCATAAACAGACACTTCGAAACCCTTCGACCTTCGGTCTTCGTCCCCAGCTACCTGCGGTAGCAGTCAGGCCCGTTCATGAGGCCACGGGCGGCCACAGGTTTCGTAGTGTCTGTTTATTTCAGAAGGTGTCATAAAGTATTTATAATTAATCGGTTTGATTGAAAATATCTTCAGCGGAGGATTCGGCGAGGTAGCCTTCGTCCTGGGGGAGGGAGGGGAGGGAGCGGGCGGCGACGGCAAGGGCGTCGCAGCGCTCGTTCTCCGGGTGACCGGCGTGGCCCTTGATCCAGTGGAAGCGGACGTTGAGGCGGGAGGCCGCCTTGCGGTAACGGAGCCACAGATCCTGGTTTTTCTTCTTTTTGAAGCCGGTGCGGACCCAGGTCTCGAGCCAGCCTTCGGTCACGGCCTTGACGACGTAGGTCGAGTCGGACCAGACGTCGACGGTCGCGCCGTCCCAGCGTATGGCCTCGAGGCCGGTGATGACGGCGAGGAGCTCCATCCTGTTGTTGGTCGTGAGGGCGAAGCCGCCGGAGAGTTCTTTTTCCCTGCCGGCGCAGCGGAGGATCGCGCCATAGCCTCCGGGGCCGGGATTGCCGCTCGCGGCGCCATCAGTGAAAAGGAGTATGGGAGGTCTTCCGTTTTGTTCCATAGGACACAAAAATACATAAAAAAAACAAACCATGTGCGAAATTTTTTCTTTCTCAATAATTTCATTATTTTTGTACGATATATCGCGTACGTATAAGCACGAAAGGAAAAAAGAAATTATGAAGAGATACCTGTTCTTTGCAGCGCTCGCCGCTGCGGCACTGACACTGTTCTCCTGTAAGTCGACAACATACAAGCAGATCAACTACCTCCAGGACATCCAGTCGGACACTACAATGGCTATGAACCAGACCCAGGGCATAGTCATCCAGCCCAAGGACCAGCTTTCCATTGTCGTATCCAGCAGGACTCCGGCTCTCGCGGCGGAGTTCAACCTCCCGGTCGCCTCTTACCAGGCCGGCACCGAGCTCTTCCTGGAGGGCAGCGGCCAGCAGCGCCTCCTCGGCTACGTGGTGGACAATGAAGGAAACATCAACTTCCCCGTCCTCGGGACAATCGCCGCCGCAGGCAAGACCCGCTGGGATCTCCAGAACTATATCCGCGACGAAATCGTCGCCGGGGGCTACATCAAGGACCCCATCGTTACCGTCGAGTTTCTCAACTTCAAGGTCAGCGTAATGGGTGAAGTCAACTCCCCGGGGACCTTTTCAATCGCAGGCGACAAGATCACTATCTTCGGCGCCCTTGCCCTCGCCCGCGACCTCACGATCTACGGCCGGCGCGACCGCATCCAGGTCATCCGCGAAAGCGGCTCCGAGCGCAAGATCTATATGATAGACCTTCGCGACAGCGACATATTCAAATCCCCGGCCTACCATCTCCAGCAGAACGACATCATCTACGTCGAGCCCAACGGAGTCCGCGCCGGCCAGTCCACGATCAACGAGAACTACTTCAAGAGCGGCGCCTTCTGGGTGTCCTTCGCCTCCGTCGCCTTCACCGCGACCAGCCTCGCCCTCTCGATTTACAGTGTTACGCAAAGAAATAAATAAAAATATGGCAGATATAAATCAGACCCCCCAGGCCACTGTGCGCGAGGACGCCGAGACTTTGCAGCTCGCCGACATCTGGGCCCTTGTCTGGGACAACAAATGGTGGTATGTGCTCTCCATCCTGCTATGCCTTTTCATAGCCGGATTCCACCTTTACAAGACCCCCAAGACCTATTCCCGCAGTGAGAAAGTCATAGTCGACGAGGATTCCCAGGCGACGGCGATGAAGGAACTGACAGCCTTCGCAGGATACCGCAGAAGCTATTATTCCGGAAACAACGTCGACAACGAGCTCGAAGCTTTCGCTTCTCCTGACCTCATGCAGAAAGTTGTCGCGAGGCTCGGCTATGAGACGCGCTACGTCGAGAAGCAGTTCCTCCGCACCCGCGAACTCTTCACCTCGACCCCTGTCGAGATGTCCCTTCTTGGGGATAACACGAGCTCGTCGTTCTCCTTCATACTCAACAAAACCGGCGACGATTCCTTCAGCCTGACGGATTTCAAGGTCAAGGGCGAAGATATCGAAGGAGCCAAGGTAAGCGGCCACCTCGGTGACTCCATCGTCACCCCGGTCGGTGCCATCCGCCTGACCCCCACGGCCCACCTGGACGCCTGGAGCCGTCCTATTACTATCTCATGGGTCAACTCCAAGTCCATGGGAAAATCCTACGCCGGAAGGCTTGCGACGTCGCTTTCGTCGAAGCAGTCATCCGTCGTGGTGCTGACTTTCTCGGACCTCTTCCCCGCAAGGGCGGAGGCTGTCCTCAGCACTCTCCTCGATATCTACAACGAGGAGTGGGTCAACAATAAGAACCGTTCCGCCCGCAACACTGCCGACTTCATCAACGACCGTCTCGTCGTCATCGAGAAGGAGCTCGGCGGCGTGGAGTCCAGCCTCAAGGACTACAAGCAGGCCCACCAGCTGACCAACATCCAGTCGGTCTCCAACGCCTACCTGCAGCAGTCCAGCGAGTATTCCGCCAGGGCTTTCGAGGTCAACAACCAGCTTTCCGTGGCCCGCTACATCAAGGATTACCTCAACAATCCCGTCCACGCCCGCGACCTCATCCCCGCGAACACCGGCCTCCAGAACACTACTGTCGAGTCGCAGGTCAAGGAGTATAATGAGACGCTTCTCAAGAGGGACCGCCTCCTCAACGAAAGTTCCGAGAACAGCCCCCTCGTCATCGACCTCAACGCGACCCTTGACGCAATCAAGGTCGCCGTCAACCGTTCGATCGACAACTACATCTCCACCCTGCAGCTCCAGATGGACAAGATCAACGACGAGGAACGCACCATCATGAGGCGCATCGCCTCGACCTCCGGTCAGGAGCTTGAGCTCCTCTCCATCGAGCGTCAGCAGAAGGTCAAGGAGCAGCTCTATGTCTTCCTCCTCCAGAAGAGGGAAGAGAACGAGCTACAGAGCCTCCTCACTGTGAGCAACACGCGTCTCATCCAGACTCCTACCGGCTCGCCCGCGCCTGTCGCCCCCAACAAGATGATGATTCTCCTCATCGCCCTTGTGCTTGGATTCGGCATCCCGTTCGCGCTCTTCTACCTTATGAAGGTGCTCGACACTTCCGTCAAGGGCCGCAACGACCTTTCCCGCGTCAGCATCCCGTTCCTTGCCGAGATTCCCGAGATCCGCACAGGCTCCAAGTACCTCGGCAAGCTGCGTCCCAACCGTTTCGACGAGTCCAACACCAAAATCATGGTCCGCAGCGGCAGCCGCGACATGATCAACGAGGCCTTCCGCGTTCTCCGTACCAACCTCGACCTTATGGCCGGCCGTGAAAGCTCCCACACCATAATGGTTACGTCATTCAATCCCGGCGCCGGCAAGACATTTACGATGCTCAACCTCGCGGCTTCCGTCGCCCTCAAGGGCTCCAAGGTCATCATCCTCGACCTTGACCTCCGCAAGGCGACCCTCTCCAAGGCCGTCGGCAAGAACAACACGGGTATCGCCTCCTACCTCAACGGCAAGACCGATTCCATCGAGGATCACGTACAGACCCTCGGAGAGAATCTCTTCCTCCTTTCGGTTGGTTCACTTCCTCCGAACCCTGCCGAACTTCTCGTCTCCGACCGCTTCAAAGCGATGCTCGCGTCCCTTAAGAGCCAGTACGACTATATATTCCTCGACTGTCCTCCTGTCGACCTCGTCGCCGACACTTCCATCATCGCCGCCGAAGCCGACATCACCATCTTCATCATCCGTTCCGGCCTGTTCGACAAGAGGGGACTCCCCGCCGTCGAGCAGATGTACAAGGACGGCCGCTACAACCGTATGGCCATTATCCTCAACGGCGTCGAGACCTATTCCAAGCGTGGCTACGGCTACGGTTACGGCTATGGTTACGGCTACGGCTACGGCTATGGCTACGGCTCGACCGGAGAAGAGAAAGAAGGGAAGAAGCGTAAGTCCAAGAAATAACCTTGATGTTCAGCCTCTTCGGAAAGAAGTATTCGATGCTCTCCGCCGCCCTCCTGAAGGGGGCGACGGATGCGCATTCCCATATCCTTTTCGGAGTCGACGATGGCATATCCGCCCTGGAAGAGTCCCTTGAGACCCTTAGGTTCTACGAGGAGGCAGGCCTGAAGACCCTTTGGCTCACTCCTCACATCATGGAGGATGTGCCTAACACGACGGAAGGTCTTCGCGGACGTTTCGAAGAGCTCAAGGCAGCCTACGACGGCAGAATCAAGCTCCGTCTCGCCGCAGAGTACATGCTGGACAACCTCTTCGAAGAAAGACTCTCTTCCGGAGACCTGCTGACCCACGGGGAGGGCTACGTCCTTGTAGAGACATCCACCTGGGCCCCGCCGATAGACCTCTGGGGCGTTCTTGAAAAGATCAAGGCCGCCGGCTACAGGCCCATCCTCGCGCATCCCGAGCGTTACCGCTATATGGGGATGCAGGACTACAGAAAATTAAGGAGCCTCGGTGTAGCGCTCCAGCTCAATATACCCTCGATTGTCGGCTCCTACGGCGAGTCGGTGAGAAAGAAGGCTTCGGCCCTTCTCCGGGGGGGATTTTACTCGATGGCGGGATCCGACTGCCATCGAAGAAGGAATCTCGCTTCGCAGTGCGGAGCCGAGGTCCTGAAGAAGAAGGATATCAGGCTGCTTGAGACTCTTCTCAGGCGGTCCGATGACTTGCAATAAGACCTGCGGAAGGAGTCCTGGACAGGATTTCCGCCGTCGGTCTTTAACCCTGCGCAACCCTTTTGGGAGCGGAGGAATGGGATTTTTATCCTTATTCTTAACTACATTATTATGAAAGGAATCGTTCTCGCCGGCGGAAGCGGCACAAGGCTCTACCCGATTACCCGTGGAGTCAGCAAGCAGCTGCTTCCCATCTACGACAAACCGATGATCTACTATCCGGTTTCCGTACTCATGGAGGCCGGAATCAGGGACATCCTGATTATCTCCACTCCCTACGACCTGCCGGGATTCCGCAGGCTCCTCGGGAGCGGCGAGGATTTCGGGGTGAACTTCACCTACGCCGAGCAGCCGTCTCCTGACGGGCTGGCTCAGGCATTTATCATCGGACGTGAGTTCGTCGGCGACGACTGCGCCTGCCTTATCCTGGGCGATAATATCTTCCATGGGCCCGATTTCGCGACGCTTCTTCACGAAGCCGTCGAAAGGGCTGAGAACGAAGGCCTTGCTACGGTGTTCGGATATGCCGTGAGCGACCCCTGGCGCTACGGCGTCGCGGAGTTCGACGCTGAGGGCAACTGCATCTCCATCGAGGAGAAACCGGAGCATCCGAAATCCAATTACGCCGTGACCGGCATCTACTTCTATCCCAACGAAGTGGTTGACGTGGCGGCTACTATCAAGCCTTCCGCCCGCGGAGAACTTGAAATTACGACTGTCAACCAGTGTTTCCTCGCCGAAAAGAAACTTCGCGTGCAGACGCTCTCCTACGGGTTCGCATGGCTCGACACGGGGACCTTCGACTCCCTGTCGGAAGCTTCGATGTACATAGAGGCTATAGAGAAACGTCAGGGCATAAGGGTAGCCTGCCTCGAGGAGATCGCCTTCAGGAAAGGCTGGATTTCCCGCGATAAGCTCCTTGCGGCCGCTTCGCTGATGGGAAAGAACGAATACGGAAAATACCTCGCGTCACTAGCATGAAAACAGTACTCGTCACAGGAGCGGCCGGCCAGCTCGGCAGCGAGATGAGAAATCTAGCCCCGAAGACCGGGGACCGTTACATCTTCACCGATGTTGTCGAGATCGCCGGCACTGTACGGCTTGACATTACCGACATCGACGCGGTGCGGGCGCTCTGCGCCGCTGAAGGCGTCGATACGATTGTCAACTGCGCCGCCTACACCAATGTGGACAGGGCGGAAAGCGACGAGGCTACGGCGGACCTTCTCAACCGTGCGGCGGTGGGCAATCTTGCCACGGTTGTGGCCGAGAGGGGAGCGCTGCTCGTCCACGTCTCGACCGACTATGTCTTCGGCGGCAATTCGTGCCTTCCTTACAAGGAGGATGCACCTACTAACCCCCTCGGAGTTTACGGCAGGACGAAACTTGCAGGCGAAGAGGCCGTGAAGGCATCCGGGTGCCGTTACCTCATTTTCAGGACGGCGTGGCTCTATTCCCCGTACGGGAAGAATTTCGTGAAGACTATGCTGAGGCTTACGGAAGAAAAGGATTCGCTCAAGGTCGTCTTCGACCAGGTCGGAAGTCCGACCTACGCAGCGGACCTTGCAGCCGTGATAGTGAAAGCCCTTGCAGACGGGACTAAAACCGGGATCTACCACTTCTCCGATGAGGGTGTCTGCTCCTGGTACGATTTCGCCTGTGCCATCCGCGACCTCGCTGGAAACAAATGCGACATCGCCCCTTGCCACAGCGACGAATTCCCTTCTCCCGTCCGCCGTCCCGCTTTCTCCGTCCTTGACAAAACCAAAGTCAAAGCCGACTTCGGCGTCACCATACCGCACTGGTATGTTTCATTGAAAAAATGTATTGATCGTCTATGAACGTTATAAAAACAGCGATTGAGGGGCTTGTGATCGTGGAGCCGAAGGTGTTCGGGGACAGCAGGGGGTACTTTTTCGAGAGTTTCTCGGAGAGGGACTTCACGGAGGCTGTGGGGCCGGTGAGGTTCGTGCAGGACAACGAGAGCCGTTCGCGGTACGGGGTTGTGCGCGGGCTTCATTTCCAGAAGGAGCCGTATGCACAGTCCAAACTCGTGAGGGTGGTGCTCGGTGCGGTGCTCGACGTCGCGGTGGACCTTAGGAAAGGCTCGCCGACGTTCGGAAAGCACGTCGCCGTGGAGCTGACGGGGGAGAACCACCGGCAGTTCTTCATCCCGAAGGGCTTCGCCCACGGGTTCAGCGTGCTGTCGGAAGAGGTCGTGTTCCAGTACAAGTGCGATGAGTTTTACCATCCGGAAGCGGAAGGGGCCATCGCCTGGGACGACCCGGACCTTGCCATCGACTGGAGCATCCCCGCCTCCGACGTCATCCTCTCCGCCAAAGACTCCTCCCATCCTTCCTTCAGGGATTATTGTCATTTCGAGCGATAGCTTTTTGTCATTTCGAGCGAAGCCGAGAAATCTAATATATCATGGAAATCTGCTACCCCTACATCGTCGACCACACCGAACCCGGGACGATTCCGTATCAGTTTGAGTATGGACTCATGAAAACCAGAAACATCCTTGTCACCGGCGGCGCCGGTTTCATCGGGAGCCACGTGGTGCGGCTTCTTGTCAACAAGTATCCCGGCTACAGGATCATCAACCTCGATAAACTGACATACGCGGGGAATCTCGAGAACCTCAGGGACATCGAGGACAAGCCCAATTACGTCTTCGTGAAGGCCGACATCTGCGACTTCGCGACGGTGCTTAAGATTATGCAGGACTACGATGTGGACGGGGTCATCCACCTCGCGGCTGAAAGCCACGTGGACCGCAGTATCGTGGATCCTTTCACCTTCGCACGGACCAATGTCCTCGGCACGCTGTCCCTCCTCCAGGCCGCAAAGGCCTGCTGGCTGGACAACCATTCTGTCATTTCGAGCGAAGTCGAGAAATCTTCTTCCTCCTACCGCCGGTTCTACCACATCTCCACCGACGAGGTTTACGGCGCGCTGGAGATGACGCACCCCGAGGGCATCAAGCCGCCGTTCACGACGAAGGCTTCCAGCGGAGAGCATCACCTTGCCTACGGCGAGGAGTTCTTCACCGAGGATATGAAATATCAGCCCCATAGCCCCTACAGCGCTGCGAAGGCCTCCAGCGACCACTTCGTCCGCGCCTTCCACGACACCTACGGGCTGCCGACGGTGATTACCAACTGCTCTAACAACTACGGACCTTACCAGTTCCCGGAGAAGCTCATTCCGCTGTTTATCAACAATATCCGTAACCGCAAACCTCTTCCGGTCTACGGAAAGGGAGAGAATGTCCGCGACTGGCTCTACGTGGAGGACCACGCGAGGGCCATCGACCTCATTTTCCACGAAGGGAAGGACGGCGAGACCTACAACATCGGCGGTTTCAACGAGTGGAAGAACATCGACGTGATAAAGGCTCTCATACGCATTACTGACCGGCTCCTCGGCCGCCGCGAAGGTGAGGATGACAATCTCATCACCTTCGTCACCGACCGCGCCGGCCACGACCTGCGCTACGCCATCGACAGCCGCAAGCTCCAGAGGGAGCTCGGCTGGGAGCCTTCCCTCCAGTTCGAGGAGGGCCTCGAGAAGACCGTCCGCTGGTACCTCGACAACGAGCCCTGGATGCGCCGCGTCACCAGCGGAGAGTACGAGAAGTACTACGAGAAGATGTACGGCAACAGATAAATCAAGATGAAGATCTGTATTTGCGGCGGTGGTTCGCTCGGGCATGTTTGCGCTGGTGTATTGGCATCTCGTAAGGGGGTGGAACTCAATATTTACTCCGGTCATCCGGAGTCCTGGCAGCCATCCATTACCGTAACGGACCCTGACGGTAAGAAGTTTGTCGCTCATCCGCACAGGATTTCAGGGGATCCGGAGGAGGTTGTTTCCGGACAGGATATGATTCTGTTCTGCCTTCCGGGATTCCTGATCGAGAAGACACTGAGGGATATCAGGCCATATATCGGCAATGCCGTTGTCGGAAGTGTCGTTTCCAGCACGGGTTTTTTCTTCTTTGCCCACAATGTGCTTGGACCGGATGCAAAACTGTTTGGCTTCCAGCGGGTACCGTTTATCGCCCGCGTTGCGGAGTATGGCAGGAGCGCCAATTTACTGGGATACAAATCCGGCCTGGCCGCAGCCGTAGAAGGGGTGGAGGACCGGGAAGACTTCCGGTCAAGTCTGGAACGCTTTTTTCTTACCCCTGTCAGCCTGCTTGACAATTATCTGGAGGCCTCCCTTACCAACTCCAACCCGATATTGCATACAGGCAGGCTTTATACAATGTTTTTTGGCAAGGAAGAGGAGGTATTCGACCATAACATCCTTTTCTATAAGGAATGGACGGATGCATCTTCTAAAAAACTGATTGCGATGGACCGGGAGTTTTTCAGGCTGCTGGATGTCCTGGGGGTAAGGAGTATTCCGACTCTGCTGGATTATTATGAAAGTACGGATGCCGCTTCACTTACCAGGAAGATTTCATCCATCGCGGCTTTCCAGGGCATCCTCAGCCCGATGAAGGCCGTCCCCGGAGGATGGAAGGTGGATTTTGGAAGCCGGTATTTCACGGAAGATTTCCCCTATGGCCTACGCTGGATCAAGCAACTCGCCGATAAGTACAATATAGATACCCCTGTCATAGATGAAGTTTTTGCCTGGGGAATGAGCAGAATATGAATTATATAGCAGAAAAAGCCATTATCCTTGCCGCGGGATTCGGTTCCCGGATGGTTCCGGTGACGCTGGATACGCCGAAGCCTCTTGTCAGAGTCAAGGGTGTACGTATAATTGACACGGTCATCGATTCTCTTCTGGACGCCGGCATAGAGGATATTACGATAGTACGCGGTTACAAGAAAGAGTGCTTCGACTCCCTTCTGGAAAAATACCCTTCCATAAGGTTCATCGACAACGACCTCTACGATAAAACCAATAGTATATCTTCCGCCAGGGCGGCCCTCGGCTGCCTGAGCGGAGGTTGTTATATCTGCGAAGCGGATCTTGTTGTCCGTAACCCGGAAGTAATCATGAAGTACCATGTTTCCAGCAACTATCTTGGCTCTTATGCCAGGGAGACCGATGACTGGAGCCTGCAGGAGATAGATGGCCGTGCGGTCAATTACCGTAAGGGCAACACCGACTGCTTCAACTGTTACGGCATTTCTTTCTGGACTCCCGAAGACTGTGACAAACTCCGCCGGGACATTGAGGACGTCTGGAATGCTCCAGGCGGAAAGGATGTTTTCTACGAGGAGGTACCGCTTGTGCTCAGAAAGGAAAATTACTTTGTCAAGATTCATGAATGCCAGAAGGGGGACGTTGTTGAAATCGACAGTTTCCATGAACTGGTGGCCATGGATCCCTCATATAAGGGATATCTACCTAAAAACGCTGCAATATGAAATGTTACAAGGGCGCGATACTGAGCGTCAACCAGGGAGACGAAGTCTTTAAGTATCTCGTTGAAGACAAGGGTATTATCGTTTATGTCGGGAACGACCTGCCGCAGCGGTATGCCTGCGCGGAGATCATAGATCTCGGCGAAAAGGCTCTGGCGCCGTCGTTTGTGGATACACATCAGCATTTTGCATCGTTTTCTATCTTCCATGCCGGCCTCAATGTAATGGACGCCGGTTCAAACGAGGAGATTTCCGGGATGGTCGCTGACTTTTATGCCCGAAGCGGAAATGCGAAGACGCTTATCGCCTTCGGCGCTTCCCCTTACAGCGTCAGGGAGCGCAGGCTGATCAGCAGGGAGGAACTTGACAAGGTGTGCCCCGATAAGGAAATTATGGTAGTGAAGTATGACGGCCATGCCTGTATCGTCAACAGTAAACTTCTTCAGAAGATTGACGGAAAGGTAAGGTCGCTCCGCGGCTATCATCCGGACACCGGGGAGATGAACCAGGAGGCCTTCTTCAAGGTGTCGGATTATATCACCGGCTCCCTGAGCGTCGTGGACTTGTTCTCAAAAATGCAGGCTGCCGCCGACTATGAGGCTTCCATGGGTATAGGTATGGTTCATACTGTGAGCGGAGTCGGGTTTGTCGCCAATCTGGACATTACTACTGAGAAACTCTTTGCGAAGTCGTTGGACAACGGCTTTCAGGTGAGGGTTTTCCCGCAGTCGATGGATGTGGGCGTGGCGACCTCGCGGAAACTGCCCCGCATAGGCGGCTGTTTCGAGTGTGCGCTTGACGGATGTTTCGGCTCTCACGACGCTGCAATGAACGAGCCGTATCTCGATGGTGGAGACGGGGTCCTGTACTACGATGACGAAAAGGTTACTGAATTCTGCATAAAAGCAAACAGGGCTGGACTCCAGATAGAGATGCATGCTATCGGCGACAAGGCTTTCGACCAGGCGACACGTTGCCTCAAGGCGGCCCTTGATGATTTCCCTCGTGAGGATCACCGTCACGGTATTATACACGACTGTCTTCCCACGGAGGAGGGAATCAGGATTTGCCGTGACTACCATATCCAGATGCCGGTCCAGAGCGCTTTCATAAATTGGAAACAGGAGCCGGATGAGTACCTGGAGAGTATAATGGGGGCTGAGCGCACATCCCGTCTCAATCCTGTCAAGACCTTCCTGGACAATGGAATAGTCGTTTCTCTTGGTTCAGATGCGCCTTGCACATCCCCTGACCCTATCGTTTGGATCGACAGGTGTGTCAACAATCCTGTCGTTTCGGAGCGTGTCACCGTTCAGGATGCTTTGAGGATGGCGACATATAACGGCTGTTATGCCTCGTTTGACGAAAAGGAGAGAGGTTCTCTTGAAGAAGGAAAGATCGCTGATATGGTCATCCTTTCCGCCAATCCGTATGAGATTCCGTCGGAAGCCATAAAGGAATTGAGGGTTGAAAGCCTCATTCTCTCCGGTGAGCCTTACCGCTCCGCAAGCGGGAGTGTTTTAAAAGCCGTATTCCGTGGTATTTCAAGCAAGAACAGATTTTAGCAGATGATAAAGGTCCGTAACGCAGTTATCCTTGCCGCCGGCCCTGCGAGCCGGTTCGTCCCCTTGTCCCTCGAACAGCCGAAAGGAATGTTCGAGGTGAACGGCGAAAGGCTTATCGAGCGGCAGATAAAACAGTTGCTGGAGGCTGGCATTACAGACATTACCCTTGTGCTTGGTTACAAGCAGGAGATGTTTCATTACCTCAGGGAGAAGTTCGGTGTAAGATTCGTCTTCAATCCTCTCTACGAGGTCAGGAACAACATCGAAAGCCTGCTGGCTGCAAAGGATTATCTCGGCGACAGCTATGTCTGCTCGTGCGACGATTATTTCACGCAGAATCCGTTCTGCAGCGAGGAACCTCATTCTTTTTATGCCGGTCTTTCTATCGAGGGGGAATCTGATGAAATGTATGTCAGGACTGATGCGGAAGGCCGTATTACGGAAATGGTCAAAGGCCTCTGCGGAGGGAAGATACTTCTTGGACATTCTTTCTGGAGCGAAGATTTTGCACGCTCTTTCATCAGCGCCGCCGAGGCTGACCGCTCCGTCGGTCGTTATGACAAGTCATATTGGGAATGGCTGGTCCGTGACCGGCTTGCCTCGATGCCGCCGTTCTATTTCAAGGAATATCCGGCCGGCAGAATATTCGAGTTTGACTATTTCGAGGAACTGCGCGCTTTTGACAAGGAATATCTGGCCCATTCCAGAAGCCGTATCATCGCGAACATTTGTTCTGTGTTCAAATGCACGGATGCTGATGTTACTGATTTCAGGAAGGTAAGCGAAGGGCTTACCAACCGTTCCTTCGTTTTCCGTGTCGGAGGA
This sequence comes from uncultured Bacteroidia bacterium, assembly GCA_902791945.1. Taxonomy (GTDB): domain Bacteria; phylum Bacteroidota; class Bacteroidia; order Bacteroidales; family UBA932; genus Cryptobacteroides. The sequence goes on along the minus strand of CADAXR010000003.1, from coordinate 27,685 downwards.
AAGGATTTCATTTACAGGCATCCTGGCGACGGTACCGAATATATAATAAACCGTCGCAACGAGAAGACTGCCCTTGAGGAGGCCTGCAGGCTTGGAATCGACCCCACTTATGTCTATATGGACATTGAGGAAGGCTGGAAAATAAGCCATTATGTACCTTCTTTCCGTGAGCCGGAATATGAAGACGAATCGGACTGGGAGAAAATTCTTCCGGTGCTTCGTTATTTGCACGGAAGTGGTGTCAAACTGGATTTCGGGATGAAGCCGTGGGAAGATGCCCTGGCAACTGAAACTCTTCTCAAAAAGAAGAATCCTTCTTGCTTTGACCAATATGAGGGATTGAAGGCGAAAATCGGCAGGTTGTATGAACGGACTGTCGGAGACGGCGTGCAGAAGTGTTTCTGTCATGGCGACACATACAGGCATAACTGGATGATCCGCCCTTCCGGAGAGGTTATCCTTATAGATTGGGAATATTCCGGCTATTCGGATCCCGGCATCGATATCGGATATTATATAGTGGATGCACAATATGACCTGCCGCAGGCGCGCCGGTTTATCGCCGCTTACCTGCAGGGGTGCGTCACTCCGGAGCTTGAATTCCATTATCTTGCCTATACCGCCATCATTGCCTATTACTGGTTCGTCTGGGCTCTTTACCGAGAATCGTGCGGGGCGCACATCGGTGAGAGCCTGGACATCTGGAGGGAGATGGCTGAAAAATATGCTGGAGGGTTGTATAGATGAACGGAGCGAGAGAGAAAATAAATTTTCTGGAGTATTTCCTTGTCATGATGCTGATTTTCGTCAGCGGAAATCCCGTATTCTGCAATCTCCCGGTTTTCCCTTTCTTCCAGCTTGTTTTTCTTTTCGTCGCATTGTTGTTCCGGCGGCTTCATTTCCACCCCAAAATGTGGCTGTTTGTTATCTCTATGTCTGTCGTTTTCTTCGGACAGTATGTCATTTTAGGAGAGATATCCATTCTGGGGTGTTTGAACAGGCTGCTCAAAGTATTTTTTGGAACGGCTGTATTTGCATTTTTGAAGGAGAAGTTTCGTTATGCATATCTTGATGTGATGGCAGTCATTGCTGCAATCTCGATCGTCTGTTTTACAATGCAGGTGTTGAATATCCCAATCCCGTTGAAGTTCTTCAGTTTCCGCTCTCCACGTTTTTTTACTTCACTTATCTATAATTACGTTATAGAACATCATGGGAAATTGCGCAATGCCGGATGTTTCTGGGAGCCTGGCGCATATGCTTGCTACCTGATGCTTATCCCGGTCCTGTTTATGGACAGCTGGCAAAAGATTGTACGGGATTGTCCTGTCAGATGCGGATTGGTTTTTGTCGCACTCCTTACAACATTCAGCACCACCGGTTATATAACATTGATAGTCTGCATTGCGCTTGGTATTATCGCTAACAGCAAAAGGAAATACCTGGTAGCTCTCACAATTGTTCCCCTTTTGGCTTTTGGCTCTTATAAGATGTACAATACGCTTGATTTTCTGGGTACCAAGGTTGAAAGTCAAACGGATGACCTGGAAAGGGAAACAGAGCGTAATGAATTCAGTAATACACGTTTCGGATCATTGTTGTTTGATCTGCATTATATCAGAAAACATCCTGTGTTTGGAAATGGTATGATAGAAAAAACCCGCTATGCAGACAACAAGGAATTATGGGGAGTTGAACTTGGACACGGGAATGGATTCAGCAATTTCCTTGCGCAGATGGGAATTCCCATAATGATCCTTTATTTTGTCTTGATGTACAGGCTAAGCCCTTTCTCGCGATATCAGCGTTTTTCCAATATAATCATTCTGCTTTGTCTGATGCAAGGAGAGCAATTGTTCAATTATCCGCTGATTATCTCTTTTCCGTTTGTTATAATTAATGAGGCATTCCTGCAGGAAAGATTTCGACGGGAGAAAATGGAAAGGAGTCGTCGTTATCTGTATCGTTCCCTCCGGGGATAGTAATTATGAATGTTCTTTTCATTGGAAATTTTTATCCGGAAGCACTCCTGAAGAGTCTGCTTTCAGAAAGCAAAGGGAGGATAGTCTTTTCAAATCATATTTTTGAAAAGAATGTAATTAAAGGAATTTCAGGCCGGGAGAATGTCAATGTAACGGCGGTCAGTGTTCCTAATGTCGGGTCTTTCCCCGGGAAAAACAAGAAACTGTTTACTCGTGGAGAAAACTATAAAGAAGAAGGGGTGCAGATTCAAACAGTTGGATTCCTGAATCTCTGGCCTGTTTTCGTCGTGTGCCGTCGACGGGCTTTGCAGCGGTTGCTTGTAAAGATATTGCGCCGGTCTGCCGGGGAGCGCATCCACATTATTTTGTCTGCACCTGAGTATTATGCTCAGGCCGCTTTGCAAAATAGTATTCGTTTGACTGGAGCGGATGTCTGTACAACGGTGCTGTTGCCTGATATCCCTTCGATTATGAATGATAATTTGCCTTATAAGGGGCTTCGCCGTTGGATGAAACATAAGCTTACGGTCCGTTCGATGGAAATGTTGCAGACCTGGGATCAATATATCTTATTGACCCCGACAATGACGGACTTCCTTCCCGGAGGATGCAGGACGATGATTATGGAGGGGATTGTTTCCGATAATGGGGGAGAGTGTGGTGTCGGCAGTTTTACAGAGGCTCCTTCTGTAATTGCATATACCGGAGTGGTAGACAGAAGATATGGAGTAGGGCTGTTGGTCGACGCTTTCAAACGCTGCAGTAATCCCGACAGCGAATTGTGGATTGCCGGTTCCGGTCCTATGGCAGATGAATTGAAAAGAATCTCCGGGGAAAATCCTCAAATTAAATATTTCGGGCTTGTCAGTCCTATGAAAGCGCGGGAGATTCAGTCAAGAGCCCGTGTCCTGGTCAACCCGAGAACTTCAGAAGGACGTTATACCCGTTATTCTTTCCCTTCCAAAACAATGGAATATTTATTGTCCGGCAGGCTTTGTGTGGCCAATATGCTTCCGGGCATGCCGGAAGAGTACAGGCCGTTCCTTATAGTTCCGGAAACCGAAACGGTCGATGGGTTGGCCTCTGCACTCAGGAGGTCTCTTGAGATGCCCGTTGAAGAGGCGATTCTTTTTGGGGAGCGTGGGCGCAACTATGTTCTTCATAATAAAAATGCCGATATTCAAGGCGGGCGTATCCTTTCTTTTATATGAGTATGTTAATAACACTCCTGGTATCCTTCTTGGTTCAAACGCAAGAAGACTTTACCGCTCTTCCTTCTATGGTGAGGGAAGCATTGAAAGACGCACCTGATTCTGTTGATATACGACTTTCAAAAGGTGTTTATTTCTATAAGGATAATTTATGGGATTGGTCCGGTATTTCTTCTGAGAATACCGTCATCCGTATATTGGGCGATGACGCGGTCCTCGTCGGCTCTGATAACGGAGAAACGGCATACCGTATAGAGAACGGTTATGTTGATTTGAATTCGCTTTGCCATGTCGATACCCGGACGGAGATGCGTCAGGCTTATCTCTGGCCGGTCCGTATCCCTTTCCATAAGGGATTGTATATGATTCATTGTAAAGGTGAAACCCCGCTTCCGAAAGAGGAATTGTCAGAATATACATTACTTCTGTCACAATGGTATATTGGTGCTTTGTATCCGATAGAGAAGATTACCAGGAATCATATCTTTTTTCGCAGGGAAACAAAATATTCGACCGGGATGTGGTCAGAATTGCGATATGGCCGTTGTTTTCCTCGATATCTTCTTTGGGGACCTCCTAAGGATGACGGACCCAAGTTGTATGCGTGTCAGTCAACCCGCTTCTTAACTGTTGAGAATACATCTTTGAAAGAATTAAGCATAGAAGGTGTACGTTTTCTTGGGAATGGGGATGGAGACTGGATGATTAAGTTGAAGGACCTGAAGACGGAACGTGTTGAGATAAGCCGCTGTCATTTTGAGGGAATCCGTTCCGGATGCGTTTATGTGGAAGCTACCGACCATTTTTTGATGCATGATTCTGAAATGCGCAAATGTTATCGGTGGGGCGTGTATGTGTGGACTTCATCCCATGATTGCGTCATCCGGAACAACCGCTTTATTGATAACGGTTTGCGGGTTTCATTTAACCCTGTCGTCGATTGTAAGGCGGATGGATTTCTGATAGCGGACAATTATTTTGAGGATTTCTCATATTCTGCTATTGGGGCAGGGAATCATTATGCAGAGCCGGACACAAAAGGTACTCGCGGCATCATAGAGAATAATGAGATATGCATGTCTGATGACTTCAGGAGTCGTGTTTTCCGTTCATTGATTGATTCTGGGGCGATATATGTCTGGACCAAGAATAATGGATTGATAATCCGGAATAATTATATTCATGACATTGCGGGGGCGCACGGAAATCGGGGAATCCTGTGTGATGATGCCGCAGTAAATGTCAGGATTGAAGGTAACCGGATTGTCCGGATCAACAACGGATATTGTATAGATTTACGAAAAAAATTAAGGGTCGGCAGGAAGAAGAAATCAACAATCCGCACTGTCAATGTCGGCAATGTGATGCAGGGCAATATTATTGACGGCCCCATCCGGTTTGAAGTCAGGAGGAACGATCCCACCTCATTGAAAGGTGAAAATATTGTTATCTGATGAATATTTTTATTCGAACAAGCATCGCCCCGTATCGCATTGATCTATACAATGCGCTGCATCGTGAGGGGTTCCGCATGTGTTTTTACAGAAGAGTGGCGACAGACCAGGCTTTTAATCCTGATTGGATAGAATCACTTTGCTGTTTCCGGCCGGACTATCTTGACGGAGTGGATCTGGGCGGTCCCAACCGTAAGTTCTGCCGTGGAATCTTTCGACGTATCCGTGAAGAGAAACCGGATGTGGTGATTGTCCCGGAATTCCAGCTGGTCCTTTTCCAGGTTCTGCTTGCCCGTCTTTTCAGCCGGAAGAAATTCCGTGTCATTTCCATGTGTGATGACAGCCTTGATATGATTGTAGGGGGGCGGGATTTTTCCCGGTTGCATAGATGGCTCAGGGGCTGGGCCCCCCGTCTGGTTGACGACATCATCACAGTGACGCCGCAGGTCAGGGACTGGTATCGGGCTCGGTTCGGAAAGGGACTTTGGATGCCGATAATCCGGGATGAAAAAAAGATGCGGGAATCTTTGGAAGATGCACTTCCGGTAAGTCAGGCCTGTGTTGAACGTTATGGTCTTGCAGGGCATCGTGTCTTGCTTTTTGTGGGACGCCTGGTTTCGATTAAGAATGTGGACATTCTTTTGGATGCCTTTGGAAAATGTGGGGTGGAGGATGCAGTTTTGGTCATTGTCGGCGAAGGGCCGGAGATGGAATCCTTGCAGAAGCAGGCTTTATATATGGGAGACCGGGTGATCTTTACAGGACGGTTAGAGGGCCGGGAACTCTATGCCTGGTATAATATTGCCGGAGTGCTGGCGCTGCTGAGCAATCTGGAGCCTTTTGGCGCTGTGGTCAATGAAGCTCTTCTGGGTGGGGCTGACGTATGGGTGTCCGGACGTGCCGGCGCCGCCTGCCTGGTGGATGAAAAAAATGGTAAAGTGACGGATATTGAGGATCGGGACGCTTTGCCGGGTGAGTTGGAATCCCTTTTAATGGCCTCTGAGCCGGTCCCAATCCGTGTAGGACTTCGTCCGGACAAGATGTCGTTCTCGTTTGATAATAAATGTAAGGAATTAATAGAAGGATTGAAATGAAAAAGGTTTTTACGGTCGGCGTATTTGATCTGTTGCATTTCGGCCATGTAGAATTATTTCGTCGGGCCAAACAATATGGCGATTATCTGATTGTTGCGGTACAGGATGATGAGACTGTGCTGAAATACAAGCCCGAGGCGAAGCTTGTCTGTCCGATTACGGACAGGGTCTATATGGTTGATGCCATTAAATACGTGGATCAAGTCGTCATCTATAAAGATATCGACGCAATCGTCAGGCAGGTGGATTTTGATGTGTTCGTGGTCGGTGAAGATCAGACGCACGACGGCTTCGTCCTGGCGAAAGAGTACTGCCGGAAGCAGGGAAGAGAGGTCGTCGTTCTTCCAAGGACTGAAGGCATTTCCTCCTCTATCCTGAAAAATCTTATTAAACAGAAATAGCCTGATATGCTCAATCTGTCAAAGTTTATCCGTGAGAACGTGACCTTCCGGGAAGAGAGTATGTTCCTGAAGGATATCGAAGCGCACAAGGAAGAATTATCCCGGGAGATATCCGGGAAGTCCCTGCTTGTTATTGGCGGAGCCGGCTCAATCGGTGCGCAGTTTATCCGTTCGGTATGCCGTTTCAGGCCAGGGAAACTGGTGGTTGTGGATTTGAGTGAAAACGGACTGGCGCAATTGACCCGTGATCTTCGCAGTACTTACGGGATGTTTGTCCCGGAGGACTATCGTACCTATACGCTCAATTTCAGCGATCCTATTTTTGAGCGGATTTTTCGTGAAGAAAAGGGTTTTGACATCGTGGCCAATTTCTCCGCTCATAAACATGTCAGGAGCGAAAAAGACAAGTACTCCATTCAGGCTCTTTTGGAAAACAATGATATCAAAGCCCGGAAATTATTGGACCTGATGACCGTGTTCCCTCCAAGGCATTTTTTCTGCGTTTCAACGGATAAAGCGGCCAATCCTGTCAATATCATGGGCGCCAGCAAACGGGTAATGGAAGATATGATCATGGCCTATGCCGACCGGTTCCCAGTAACTACTGCACGCTTTGCCAATGTCGCATTTTCCAACGGTTCGTTGCCTCAAAGTTTCCTAGACCGTATGATGCTACGGCAGCCGCTGGTCGCCCCGTCAGATGTAAGGCGTTATTTTGTTTCGCCTGAGGAAAGCGGGCAGATTTGTATGCTTGCATGCATATTAGGCCGGTCGGGAGAAGTGTTCTTTCCAAAACTCAGCGAAGATCAAATGATAACATTCAGCTCTGTCTGCGATCGTTTTATCCATGCGATGGGGTATGAGAAAATCGTCTTCGACACTGACGAACAGGCCCGGGAATATGCTTCCCGGATGCCGGAGGATACAAAATACTGGCCGGTTGTCTATTCTGAAAGCGACACTACCGGTGAGAAATCCTATGAAGAATTTTATGTGTCCGGAGAGAAGGTCAATATGGATCGTTTCCATTCTCTCGGCGTGATTGAGGCGGGGAAGCGGCGTCCATTAAGCGACGTGAACGCGTTGTATGACGAATTGGAGTCAATTTTTGCCAAGCCTGACTTCACCAAAGCGGAAATTGTCGCTGCACTGGAAGCCTATCTTCCTAATTTCCGGCATGAGGAAAAAGGTAAAAACCTGGATCAAAAAATGTAAATTGATATGGCATACAGAATTCCTCTTTTTAATCTGAATTTTGATGAGCGTGAGGCGCAGGCCGCCTATGATACCATCAAGTCCGGGTGGATATCCACCGGCCCGAAGAATGCTGAGCTGGAACAGATGTTTATAGATATGTGGAAGGTGAAGTATGCAGTCTCCATGAGCAACTGCACCGACGCCCTTCACGTCTGCTGTATGGTCTGCGGCTTTGGTCCTGGCGATGAGGTTATCTGCCCCTCGCTGACTTTTGCCGCCTCTTGCAACTGTATCCGATACGTAGGAGCGACACCTGTCTTTGCCGACATCGTCGGCCCCGACCATATCAATATTGATCCTGCCGATATTGAGCGCAAGATTTCCCCCAGGACAAAAGGTATTGTCGTAGTCCACATGGCTGGCTTCCCCGCAAGGATGGATGAGATAATGGCCATCGCAAAAAAACATAACCTCAAAGTGGTTGAGGACGCCTGCCACGGCCCTCTTTCGGAATATAAAGGCCGTAAACTCGGTACCATTGGCGACTGCGCCGCATTCAGTTTCTTCTCCAATAAGAATATTTCTACGGGCGAGGGGGGAATGTTTATCACGAACAACGAGGAGATGGAGAAGAAGGCCCGCCTCATTCGCTCTCACGGTATGAGCACCATGAGTTACCAGCGAGCAAGCGGACATGCTACTGAGTATGACATCACCTGTCTGGGTTATAATTTCCGTATGGATGACATCCGTGCCGCTATTGCCATTGAACAGCTTAAGAAACTCCCCGGTGATCTGGATATCCGTATCCGTGTACGCAGGCACTATCTCGACCGTCTCGGTAAAGTAGAGGGCCTGGCTATCCCTTTCGATGACAATACAGAGTTTGTGAGCAACTATATCTTCCCGACTGTCTTGCTGAACAGTACCAGGGAGCGTCGCAACAGGATTCGCGAGTTCATCCACGCTGCCGGTATCCAGACCAGTGTCCACTATCCCGCATGCCACAAGTTTTCCACCTACAAGGAACTTGGTGCGGTTCTGCCTCGGACAGAATACGTAACGGACAATGAGATTACCCTCCCGATGTACGCAGCCTTGACCGATGAGCAGATAGATTTCATTTGCGATACCTACATCAATGCAATCAATGAGATCGAATAGGAGGATACTCGTTTTCGGATGCGGTGAACTTCAGAAGTCCATCATTGGACGGGCTCACAGGATGGGGCTTTATGTAGTCGGCATCGATCCTTGTGAAGAGGCCTTCTGCAAGGACGATGCGGATGCTTTTGAGGTGGTCGGCGGTCAGGACTATGACAGGACATGTGCGGTGGTGGAGAAATATGGAATTAATGCCATTGTGACTGCCGCGACTGACAAACCGCTGGTGATGATGGCGCGTATAGCTGAAAAATACGGGTTCCCGTTCTTTTCGGTCGATACAGCCATTTGGTCCACTGATAAATACCAGATGAAGAATCGGTTTAAGCTTGGGGGAATCCCTTGTGCTGATGGAAGACTTGTTTCCTGCATCGAGGAAGCTGAAGGGCTTGTTTTTCCTCTGATTGTTAAACCACGGGATAACTCTGGAAGCCGTGGTGTAAAACTCTGTCGAAACACCGGGGAACTGAAGACAAGCATTGAAGAGGCTTTGGAAAACTCCAGGCTGGACACCGTTCTTGTCGAGGAATATATTGAAGGTCAGGAATATAGTATCGAGGGGTTACACTATGACGGAGAATCAGAAGTTGTTCAGTTTACGGAAAAAACGACGACGGAGTTCCCTTATAATGTAGAGCTGGAACATAAACAGCCGGCAAACCTCACAGATGAGCAGAAAGACAGTGTCAGGGAAATTGTCTGCAAGATAAGTGCTGCCATGAAGTTTGACAATTGCCCTTCGCATACGGAACTGAAAATAAATGAACGTGGCATATTTGTGATAGAAACCAGCCCGAGGCTGGGTGGCGATTATATCACCAGTATTCTTACACCGCTCTCAACAGGAATCAACCTTGAAGATCAACTTCTTCATATTGCTTTAGGAGAATCTGTCGACACCATTACAGGGCGGAGTGATAAAGCGTCCGCTGTACATTTTTTCTGCCTGCCTGAAGGAACAGTTGTAAATATTGATGATAGAGGGCTTGAAGAGGCAAAACAATGGCCGGGAATATATAGCCTGAATCTCAAACTCAAAGAAGGAGACAATGTACATCAGATAACAAGCAGTCTCAATAGATATGGTGAATTTATCGTGAAAGCGGAAGACAGAAAAGAGTTGGATGGTTTGTTGTCGGAATACGAAAAAGAAACCGGCAGGATTATTCATGTCAAATAATAAGGCAATGAGGACAATAGTAGTTTTCGGGGCAACAGGCAAAGTTGGTTGCTACACGGCTCTGTACTTGAAAGAAAAAGGCTACGACGTCGTGGCAGTCGGGAAGCGCAAAAGCGATAACGGATTCTTTTCGGATTATGGAATCAGGTATGAGTCAGTGGATATCCTGGATATGGCAGAATTTGAAAAACTGCCGCGACGGGATGTCTATGGCGTGATCCACATGGCCGCCATTCTTCCCGCTACCATGGAAGGATACAACCCGCATATGTATGTCCGCTCAAATCTTGACGGGACTCTCAATGTACTTGAATATTCCGTAAAGGCAGGAGTCCAACGTTTTGTGTTTCCAAAATCATGGTCGGACATTACTTATTTGACAGGTACTCTGAAACCCATACCTGCTGATGCGGAAGTTCGTTTTCCTCTGGATAATGACCACTCTGTGTATGCCATAACTAAGAATGCGGCATGCGATATCATTCATCACTATGCCGTGAAATACAACTTCAGATTCTACATTCTGCGTTTCCCGAATATCTTTTGTTATCATCCGAAGCCCACATACTTTGTGGATGGTGTATCGCGTTGGACAGGTCAAAGAGCCATTATTGAACAGGCTAAAAGGGGGGAAGATATCGAGTTGTGGGGTAGCCCGGATGCCGCCCGTGACGTCTTCTATGTGAAAGACTGTACTCAGATTATTGAGAAGTGTCTTTCTGCAAATGGTGAAAGCGGGACCTATAATGTTGGGACAGGCTGGGTGGTAAACAGACGTGACCAGATACAGGGTATTATTGATGTGTTTGGGGAAAAGAACCACCCTTCAAAGATTATCGTTCGCGCGGATAAGCCGGATTCGCCTACCTATCTGCTTGACATTTCCAAGACAAAGGAGCAATTAGGTTATAAACCCGAATATGATTATCTGACTTACTTGCGTGACCTGAAACACGAGATGGAGATTAACCGTTTTGAGAAGTTATGGGGTAAGGAGAGTGACTACATTTAATTAAATACACATGATAGAGAGAATACAAGAAAGAGTAACCTCACCATCTGCTTCGATGCTTGATGCAATGAAGCAGATGGATGATATTATGGTCAAGACACTCTTTGTCCTGGATTGCGGACACTTTGAGGGCATCGTGACATTGGGTGATATTCAGAGGGCCATTATAAATAACACTGCTCTTGTGACACCGGTAGGACAAATCCTTGACAGACATAAAATCTATGGCTATAAGTCAGAAGGTGATGATGTCATCAGAGAGAAAATGAGCAGGATGAGAGCTGAAGTGATGCCTATTCTTGATGAGCATGGAGATCTTGTTGACGTATGGTTCTGGCAGGACTTGTTTGAAACTTCAGCACTAAACCAGCGCGAGAATATTGATTTGCCAGTTGTTATTATGGCCGGAGGCAAGGGAACACGTTTGAAACCCATCACAAATGTGATGCCCAAGCCACTTGTTCCAGTTGGCGACAAGACTATTCTTGAGGTAATAATGGATCAGTTCGAGGGGATTGGATGTCATAAGTTCTATATGTCATTGAACTACAAGGCAGATATGATAAAATATTACCTGAATCAGCTCGACCATAAGTATGATATAGAGTTCTTCATGGAGAACAAGCCTCTTGGAACGATTGGAAGCATAAGTCTGCTAAAAGGGAAAATCAACACTCCTTTTTTTGTGTCAAACTGTGACAGTATCAATGAGCAGGACTACCGTGATGTTTGGGATTACCATGTAAACAACCACAATGACATGACCATTGTAACGATGGTGAAGAGTTTCAAGATACCTTATGGGGTAATTGAGACTGGTGAAGACGGTTTGATGACTGCTTTGAAAGAGAAACCTGAACAGACCTTCCAGGTGAATACCGGTGTGTATATTTTGAATCCTGAGCTTATTGAGGAGATTCCTGAAGATGAGTTCTTCCATATTACTCAACTGATGGAAAAAGTCCAGGGAAGGGGCGGTCGGGTTGGCTGTTTTCCTGTAAGTGAGCATTCCTGGAAGGATATGGGAGAATGGCCTGAATATCTTAAAATGATCGGAGTCCTGTGAAAACGCCGTTGAAGGTTGTCTGGATCTGCCGTTTCTCCAATGAGATGGTCAGGGGCAGGCTTCGTTTTCGAAGTCTGTTGAGAAAACGCGGCGTCTTCAAGGATTATAGCGTCTGGGTCACCAATGGCATACGGGAAATCGAGAACTGCGACGATATCAGCCTGACGGTTATTTTCCCCCATTATGGCATCCGTGGAAACAAGCAGTCATTTTCGTCCGCCGGCGTTGATTATATATGCTACCGCCCGGAGGACGATTCTTTTTTCTACAGGATTCGGCGGCGACTTTTTAAGGTGCGCGAGCAAGATTTCCTGAGGATCCGCGCCCTTGTGGCGGAGGCTATTCGTACCATTGCTCCGGATTATGTCCACCTGATCGGTGCCGAGAATCCCCCTTATTCCATTTGTGCTCTGGATGTCCCGGGGAATATTCCGCTTATCGTCTCATTGCAGACCTTGATGAACATCCCGGACTTTGTTGAAAAATATCCCATCTCAAAAGCTGAGTATGAGTATCGGGCCTCTGTTGAGAGAAGAGTACTCTGCCGTGCAGATTATATAGCCACATTGATAAAATATTATCGCGGGATCATATTAAAGGAAATCAGGCCTGACGCAAAATTCCTGGGACTTTTACTTCCTGTAGGGGTTGAGATTGATTTGACTCCCTCGGAGAAAAAATTTGATTTTGTCTTTTTCGCCGCCGATGTGAAGAAAGGCGGAGATGATGCCTTAACGGCTTTTGCCCTTTTGGCAAAGCGGCATCCTGAGGCGACCCTGAATATAAGCGGAGGGTATACAAAGGCCTATAAGAAGGATCTTGATGAAAAGATCGAGCGTTTGGGACTTGCTGAAAATGTCTTTGTGACAGGGCCTAAATCAACCCATGCCGAAGTCCTTGCCCAGATCAAACTGTCCCGTTTTGCCGTTTTGCCCCAGAAAGGAGACATGATTTCCGGCACCATCAGAGAGGCGATCTCATGCGGTCTTCCTGTAGTAACTACCATTACCCCGCAGACTCCGGAACTCAATGCTGACAGGGACAGCGTCCTGCTTTCTCCGGATGGAGATTCTCAAATGATGGCCGAGAACATGAACCGGCTCTATGAGGACCCGTCTTTGGGATCTTCGCTATCTGCCGCGGCTCTTCTGACTGTGCAGGAGCGATATAGCAATGCGGCTATCATCCGGCGCTGGCGGCAAGTGTATCTTTCTCCGGAAGATTATATCGAATGACAGATTCTTTGCAGAATAAAAACACGCGGATTGCAAAAAATACGCTGGCGCTGTATGTAAGGATGGCCATCACGATGGTCGTATCCTTCTTTACGGTACGCGTGACACTCCATGTCCTTGGCTCGGAAGATTACGGACTCAATAATCTCGTGGCTTCCATAGTCATGATGTTCTCGTTTATAAACGGGTCGATGGGAACGGCAGTCCAGCGTTTTTATTCTGTCGAAATCGGGAAGAACCAGGAATCCCGCCTGGAAAAAGTCTTTGGAGTCGGCATTTTTCTTCACCTTTGCGTAGCTGGAATTACGCTTCTGATAGGTGAGATTTTCGCATTGGGATTCCTTCACATGCTGAATATCCCGCCGGAGAGGTTCGTGGCTGCGATGGTGGTTTTCCAGATTTCGCTTTTCCAGCTGATACTCAATATTCTCAATGTCCCATATGCCGCGATGCTTCGCGCACGGGAACAGTTTGATAAGTTGGCGATACTGGATATCCTGCAGGCGGTAGGACGGCTGGTAATACTGTATTTGTTATATATCATTTCCTTTGATAAGCTGATTACACTGTCATGCCTGAATTTATGCATTACGCTCGGCTATGTTGGCGGTGTCGTTTTCCTCGCAAGGAAATTCAAAGAAACGAAATTCCATATTGACCGTGACAAGGCGCTCGTCAAGGAGATGACGGGTTTTATCTCTTTGCTGCTTTTTACGGTTCTCGCTTCGTTGTTGCGGGATAAGGGGATTGTCGTTTTGATCAATCTGTTTTTTGGCCTGCTGGTCAATGCCGCATATGCGATTGCCAATCAGATGATGTCCTTTGCTTCAAATTTTGCGATGAGTTTCAAGCAGGCCATTGTGCCTCAGCTGGTTTCGGCATACAGCTCAGGAGACCGCCGCCGGATGGAGGATCTGATAGGGTGGGGGACAAAGATCACCTACATTCTCCTGCTGGCTGTTACGGCGCCCATCATTCTCGACCCTCATTTTTTTCTTGATATCATTTTGGTCGATGTCCCGGACAAAGCGCCCTTGTTCACCGTCCTTCTGATGGTGAATGTCAATGTGTCCTCTTTTACATATTTTCTATATCAGGCCGTTCATGCAACAGGTCAGATAAAAGGACAGCAGGCTTGGATGACAGGTCTCTATCTTCTGAACATCTTGTTGATATGGGTAGTGTACAAACTCGGGGCAGACTGTTTTGCGGGTATTTATGTTACTATCGCCTGCTCTGCCGCCCAGTGTATCATCAATATGGTCTTTGCGCGACGTACGTTCTCATACAACCTGCGTCATTTTGGGAGTATCACTGTCAGAAGTCTGCTGATTGCACTGTTGCTGTTCGCTCCATTATTCTTCCTGCGTCAGACAATGACGGAATCCTGGCCCCGCTTCATAGCATTATCCGGATTGGCTGAAGGGATATTGGTCGCGCTTTCCTGTTCGCTGTATTTGTCCGGGCAAGAACGGACCCGTGTATGGCAATACATAAAAGGTTTCATAAAAAAAGATTGAAATGGCCACGTTAAAGACACCAGAAGGTAATTATCGGTATTCGCCGGTTCTTTTATATGAAGGTCGGAAAGAAATGGACAAGGAGGTGGCGATCCGGAATCTTAAGGAATTGGCGGAACTGCTAAGTGCTGCCGGTATTCAGAGCGGGCCTGCTTTCGGTTCTCTGCTGGGGATAGTCCGGGACCACGATTTCATCGCGTGGGATGAAGACATTGACATGTATATTCTTCAGGAGCAGGAGACGGCGTTCCGTTCGCTTTTGTGGAAAATGAGGGAAAACGGTTTTGAACTGGTCCGTTATGACTGGCGCGGGCTTTATTCCGTCATGAGGGATGGCGAGTATATAGATTTTTATGTGTTCCGTTCCGTATCCCCTGAACTTCGGAACAATGGAGGACCTACTTTTATTTTTGAGAAATACTTCAGGGATACTGTCCGGGTCAATTTTAAAGGTGTCTCGCTGACTATCCCCAGTGACAGCGAGGAACTGTTGTCGTTCTTATATGGAGATTCCTGGCGTACTCCTGTCAGATATTATTCATCTTCTCCCGGACCTTTGTCTATATTCAGGAAAAGGCTTGTCAGAGATTGTAAAAGTCTGGTTCCGTCTTTTTTGCGGCCATGGATTATTCGCCTGCTCCGCAGGAAGGACCTGCATCGTTTTGTCCTGAAATGCGAGGGAAAGGGGATTAGCCTGCAATATCCGGTGACTTTATAATTTTCACTTGTCTTTGTGATGAAAGTCTTTTTAAAATTATTGTCAGTCATTGCCCTGGCCTCGTTGAGTTTCTCCTCTGCCTGTGCCTCGGAGCGTGAGTATATCGTGACGAATCAGGCTGAATTTGATGCAATCGGTCCGGTTTTGAATAAGGCTTTAAAGGATCCTTCCTGCACGAGACTGCGTATTTCTATCCGTAAAGGCGTTTTTTATTACAAAGAGCGACACCTGTGGATCACTGATGTGACGCGGCCTGATTTTACTTTACAGATTACTGGAAAGCGCAAGACCGTGATCATGCCATCCGGCAAGGATTTTTCTTTGTACGGGGGAGTGGCAAATTACACGGGAGAATACAGTACCGGGTACGGGTTCGTGGCTGACGGGGAAAGATATCTGGATGTACAGTCCGCAGTCTGCCAGTCATTGTCCCAGGTCGAGAATGTAAAGGGACAGCTTTACCGTCTCAGGACCGATGAAAGGGATTATAAGGCTTCTGATTGTGGAACAGTGTATATCCTTCTTACCAGCTGGTATCTGAGCTGCCTTTGCAAGGTTGACCGAATAGAAAACGGGTATATATATTTTACATATGACGACTCGCTCTCTGCTCTTAACGGAGATTACAGCTACAAGAAAAAGTTTCCGAAATATATCCTGTACAATATCCCCGGTCGCTCGCCGGTTTGTGTTTCCGGAGGGCTGTTGACAGCGAACGCTTCAAATGTTCACCAATGTGAACAGTCCAATTTTTTGACATTAGCGCGCGTAAACTTTGCCGGCGTATCGATCAGCGGCATACGTTTTATGGGATGTGCTCTCGGGGATGCATTGATAAAGTATGTCGATGCCGACTGTACCCCTTTTGAAATAGCCGGTTGCCGCTTTGATGGCATGCATGACCGCATAGTGAATTCTTTTGGCGGGAAAGGGCTGTATTTTCACGACAACTATGTAACTCACAGTTATTATGACAGCATCGTCTTGGATCCGTTCACTTCCCGGATGCGAATTGAACGTAACCACTTTGTTGACAATGGATACAGGATGCTGAATCGTTTTGATATCGTGGCACAGGGTGAGGATTTTCAGATAAGAGGCAATGTTTTCCAGGATTTCAGCTATAGTGGAGTAGGTGTGGGACTACATTATTTGAAAAAGGAAGGTATCCGCACCAGCGGTATTGTGGAAGGAAATGAATTCTTCCAGAGTGATTCCTTCCGCCGAGCCCCGGGCAGAACCCTGATGGACAGCGGTGCGATATATCTCTGGACAATGAACAAAGACGTAGTTATCCGGAACAACTATATTCATGACATAGATGGCGGTGGAGACAACCGTGGCATTTTCGGTGATGACGGTGCCGTCAACGTAAAAGTGGATAATAATATTGTAACGGGAGTCATAAACTCCTATTGTGTCGATTTTCGTAAGGTGCTGTCCGTCGAAAAGATTTCCGGCACGCAGATACGCCGGGTGAATGTCGGCAATCTGCTGCAGGGAAACCGGGTGGATGGAACCATCCGTTTCGTAGGGCGGGAAGATGGAAGTGATGATGGCGTGAAGGCCGTTGACAATGAGATTGTCTCGGATGAAAAGCAATTGTCCCGCCTTGTAAAAAGGTGGAGAAAAAACAATCGTGTCGGAACCAGGAAGAAAAGCTAGTACGCCTTGTCTCCTTTCCGAGACAGGATTTGCCAGGCGGTCATGAAGAATATGGAAATGTCGAGTTCGACAGACCAGTTCTCGATGTACCAGATGTCTTTTTCAACCCTCTGTTTCATCTCGGAGAGTTCCTTCGTCTCACCGCGGCAGCCGTTGACCTGGGCCCAGCCGGTTATGCCCGGCTTTGCAAGGTGGCGGACCATGTAGTCGCTGATCAGCTCGGAGTAAACTTCGGTGTGGCGAAGCATGTGGGGTCTCGGGCCGATGATGGACATATCCCCTTTGAATACATTTATGAACTGAGGCAGTTCATCAAGCGATGAACGCCTGAGGAAGCGGCCGAACCGGAAGGTTCGGCTGTCTTCTTTTGTTGCCTGAAGAGTGTCTGCCTGGGTGTTCGGGTGCATGGAACGGAACTTCAGGCACTCGAACTCTTTGCCCTCGTATCCGGTCCTTTTCTGACGGAAAAGGATAGGACCCTTTGGAGAGGAAATCTTGATGCCGATAGCGCAGAACAGCCACACCAGGGGGTACAGGGTTATGAGGAAGAGTCCGGAGATGACGAGGTCGAACGCCCTCTTGGTCGCTTTAGCGACCGGATTGTTGAGCGGCTCTTCGTAGAGGTTGATGACGGTCACGTTGCCGAGACGGCTGGCCTCCAGCTGACGCGGAGGATAGCCTTCCATCTCCGGGACATAGCGGAAGCGGATAACCTGCTGCTCGCAGTAGAGGGCTATCCTGTTGACCGTTTCCGTGTGGAGAGCGGGATTTATCGAGCACAGGATTTCCTCCGGCTTGCATGTTTCAAGGTAGCTTTCCAGTTTGTCAACTGTGCCGAGTCGGATAGCTCCTTCCGGGATGGAATCATCCGGCTTTTCAGTAAAGAATCCCAGCACCTGATAGCCTTTCTCTGCTTTGGCCCCTGTCATATAATTATAAAGTTCGGCCATATTGTGACCTGAACCAACAAGCAGGACCATATAGTTGTTTTTTCCGCGTCTACGGAGGACAGCGAGAATCTCCCTGGCAAGAAGATGCCAAAGAGCTGTCAAAGAGGCTGTTATTCCCAGCTGAAGGGCAAGGAGCTTGCCCTGGAGCTTGACTTCATAGACGAGGGCGATGGATCCGTTGAAGAACATCCAGCAAAGGATGCTCAGCAGCATGGCGCTGCTGATAGTCCCTACGGCGGACCTTTCTCTTTCGTTGACGGAAATGCCGGCTATTGCTACGCTGAATACATAGCTTATGGCAAGAAGGAGAAATGTCCCTTCTCTCAGGTACAGGGGCATGTTCTCGTCACGGACCATCGTCGTTCCGAAAATGAGGAACAACAGCGTCCCGAACTGGATGACAAGGTCAAAAAGGGCAGTCGGCAGCTTGACCAGCCAGGACTCTTTTGTTTTTTGACGGTTATGTAGTGCCATTGATTACGTTGTTGGAAAACAAATATAGCTATTTAATCTTTCCCTGCCAAACGTTCCCTGATTACCAGGGATAGGAAGAGCGGATTGCCGACGAGGTATCTTTTCCACATCCTGCCCGGCTCCCTGAGGAGGCGGTAGAGCCATTCGAGGCCCGCACGGACCCATGCGTCGGGGGCGCGCTCCACTGTGCCGGCGAAGAAGTCGAAGACGGCGCCGATGGTGCCGCAGTGGCATTTGATGTCGAGCTCGTGCCAGTGCTCACGGGCCCACTTTTCCTGCTTCGGAGCCGTCATGCCAATCCACAGGAGGTCTGGCCTGGCGGCGTTGATGGCCGCTATGATCGCTGCGTTGTCTTCTTCGGAGAAGACTGGCTTGTAGGGCGGGGAATAGGTCTCGATGCGGATGGCCGGATAGAGCCCCGCCGCTTTTTCGCGAATCTTGGCGAGGACTTCCTCACTGCTGCCCATAAAGAAACAGGTGCCACCCTTTCGGTTGAGGCGTTCCATCTCAAAGGCGAAAAGGTCCGCTCCGGCGATCTTCTCCTCGGGCGGGTTCTCCACTTTAAGCCACTTGCAGGCTTTCACGATGCTGATTCCGTCAGGTATCAGATAGTCGCCGCCCCTGAGCGCTTCAGCGAAGGCTGCATCATTCTGGGCTGTCACGAAGGAGTAGGCGTTGACTGTGTTTATCAGCACTTTGCCGTCGGGAAGACTGGCAAGCGCCTTCCGGGAAGGCACCAGCCGAAGCTCGCGTATTTTCAGCTTTGATTCCATCTGTTGCCGCAGTTGCAAGGACAAATATAATAAACTGCGGCGTTCAATCCAATTTTCCACGCTCCCGCCACTCGGCGGGGGTGAGGCCGGTGGAGGCGAGGAACTGGCGGGTGAAGTTGGAACGGTCGCTGAAGCCGGAGCGGGCGGCGACCTCCCGGAGGATGGTCTCCGGCTCGGCGAGAAGCAGGGCTTTCGCCCATTCTATCCTGAGGGACGTCCTCCATCTTGCGGCGTCGCATCCCTTTTCCTTCATTAAATATTCATGCAGCGCGGCGCTGTCCAGCCCGAGCTCGTGGGCGAGGGTGCCCTTGACCGTGCTCGGAAGGAGGAAGCGCCTCCTCTCGACGTATCTCCGGAGGGCCCTTGCGATGGCCCTCTGGCCGGTATGTCCTTTTTTTTCTTTCATCACGGCGTCAAAATATGCATTTTTTCGGTAAGTCAGTTAAAAATTCATAAATTTGTGGCCTGAAATTTTTTTTATATGTTCGAAAACCTAAGCGAACGGCTTGAGCGCTCGTTCAAAATACTCCGCGGTGAAGGCCGCATAACCGAAATCAACGTCGCCGAGACCGTCAAGGACATCCGCAAGGCCCTCCTCGACGCGGACGTGAGTTACCGCGTCGCCAAGGACTTCTGCGACACCGTCAAGACTAAGGCCCTCGGCCAGAACGTACTGACCGCGGTGAAGCCGCAGCAGATGATGGTGAAGATCGTCCACGACGAGCTCGCCGCATTCATGGGCGGCTCCTCGACGGACGTCAACCTCGCCGGCAGCCCGGCCGTCATCCTCGTGGCCGGTCTCAACGGTTCCGGTAAGACCACCTTCTCCGCCAAGCTCGCCAATTATCTCCGCAGCAAGAAGGGCATGAAAGTGCTCCTTGCCGCGTGCGACACATTCCGTCCTGCCGCAATCGAGCAGCTGAAGGTGCTCGGCGAGGCCGTCTCCGTCCCGGTATTCTCCGAGGAAGGGGAGAAGGACCCGGTGAAGGTCGCCCGCGACGCCGTCGCGGAGGCGAAGAAGCAGGGCATTCCGGTGGTCATCGTCGATACCGCCGGCCGCCTCGCGGTCGATGACGAGCTGATGGACGAGATCGCGGCGGTCCACAGCGCCGTGAAGCCGTCCGAGACGCTCTTCGTCGTTGACGCGATGACCGGCCAGGATGCCGTCGAGACGGCAAAGGTCTTCAACGAGCGCCTCGATTTCGACGGAGTCGTCCTCACCAAGATGGACGGCGACACCAGAGGCGGTGCAGCCCTCTCCATCAAGGCGGTCGTCGGCAAGCCGATCAAGTTCGTCTCCTCGGGTGAAAAGCCCGAGACCCTCGACGTCTTCCACCCGGAGCGCATCGCCGACCGTATCCTCGGCATGGGCGACGTCGTCTCCCTCGTCGAGAAGGCCCAGGAGCAGTTTGACGAAAAGCAGGCGCGCGAGCTCAAGAAAAAGCTCGCCCGCGACAAGTTCACCCTCCAGGACTTCTACGACCAGATCCAGCAGGTCAAGAAGATGGGAAACATCAAGGACCTCGCTTCCATGATCCCCGGCGTAGGCAAGGCCATCAAGGACGTCGACATGGACAATTCCGCCTTCAAGGGCACCGAGGCCATCATCCTCTCGATGACTCCCTACGAGAGGGAGCACCCGGAGGCGCTCAACGGCAGCCGCCGCAAGAGGATTGCGGACGGCTCTGGCACCTCGGTCGCCGAGGTCAACCGCCTTCTCAAGCAGTTTGAAGGTACGCGCAAAGTGATGAAGGGCGCCGTCACCGGCACTCTCATGCAGCAGATGCGAAGAAGGTAGTTTTAAGCCTTACGGTTGAACCGGCGGAAGCGGAGGCGCATGACGCCCCAGAAGGCTTCGCCGAAGATGCCGCCGCTCATTTTTGAAGATCCCCGTTTTCTGTTTATAAAGATAATGGGGACTTCTTTTATTTTGAAGCCGAGGCGGAAGGCTGTGTATTTCATCTCGATCTGGAATCCGTAGCCCTTCATCCGGACGTCGTCAAGGTCCATGGTCTCGAGGACGCGGCGGGAGTAGCACTTGAAGCCGGCCGTCGTGTCATAGACCTTCATCCTGAGGATAGTGCGGACGTAGACCGAGGCGAAATAGGACATCACGATGCGGCCTATCGGCCAGTCCACGACGCTGACGCCGTTGCAGTAGCGGGAGCCGATCGCAAGGTCGGCGCCGTCCTCCGCGCAGGCGGCGTAGAGGCGGGGAAGATCCTTGGGGTTGTGGGAGAAGTCGGCGTCCATCTCGAAGATGTAGTCGTAGCCCATTTCGAGGCACTTACGGAAGCCGGTAAGGTACGCGGTGCCGAGGCCGAGCTTGCCTTCCCTTTCAATCAGGAACAGCCTTTCGGGCCACTCTTCCATGAGGCTTTTGACTATCGATGCGGTCCCGTCGGGGGAGCCGTCGTCGATGACGAGAACGTCATAACGGCCCTCGAGGGTAAAGACCTCAAGGATAATGTCCTTGATGTTTTCCTTCTCGTTGTAGGTAGGGATTATGACGATTTTCTTGTCCATAGTGGAGACAAAAATAATAAAAAATCCGTATTTTGTGCACAAATACGCTTGTAATGAACAAAAATGAAATAAATCACAGGACGCAGTCTGTCCGGATCCAGACTTCGCTCCTCAATCTTCTTGAGAAGAAAGTTCTCGTGTGGATGGCCGAAAGGATGCCCCGCTGGGTCAATTCGGATATGCTGACTCTCGTCGGGACCTTCGGCGCCCTCGTAGTCGCCGTCGGCTACGCTCTCTCCTCCCGCAATCTCGCCTGGCTCTGGCTCGCCTCCGCCGGCTTTGTCATCAACTGGTTCGGCGACTCCCTTGACGGCACCCTTGCCCGCGTCCGCGGCACCCAGAGGCCGATCTACGGCTTTTTCCTGGACCACAACATCGACGGTATCAACGAGTCCCTGATGATAATCGGAGCCGGCCTTTCGCCGCTTTTCGACATCAGGATCGCCCTTCTGGCCCTCTCGGCTTACCTTCTCCTGTCGATGTATGTCTACATCAACGCCCACCTCAAGAACGAGTTCCGCCTCACTTACGCCGGCCTCGGCCCCACCGAGTTCCGTATCCTGGTCATAATCGTCAACACGGTCTATCTCTATGCGGCCCCGCTTCGCGAGTGGTCCTTCAGTTTCTCGCTTTTCGGCCACGGATTTACTTTCGGCGTCTTCGACTTCGTCGGTCTTGCGATCGTGATGATCCTTTCCGTCATATATGTCGTAAGCCTGATTCAGAGCGGCATCGAATTCGCCAGGCTGGATCCTCCTAAAAAGTTCTGACCCATGCCGGTCATCACCCCGGAAGAGGCGACCGCCCTTGTTCCCGCCCTGAAGGGCAGGGAGAGGCTCGTTCGCGCCGGGATGAAGATTACCGGCGTCGATAAGGTCAACGCGCTCTACGACAGGTGCCTTCCCCTCGAGGGCGCCGGTTTTTCCGCCGCTCTCCTCCGTGATGTAGGCATAGACTACCTTGTGGGCGGCTTCGAGCACCTGAAGGCGCTCGCTGAAGGCCCTTTCATCACCATCAGCAATCACCCCTACGGACACCTCGACGGCATGATGCTCATCGACCTTGTCGGACACCTGCGCCCCGGTTTCAAACTAATGGTCAACCGGGTGCTCGCCCATATCCGCGCCCTCGGGGTCAACTTCATAGAAGTGGACCCGACGGGCAGCGAACGCCTCGCCGCAACGCAGAAGAGCGTCGGCGGGGTCAGGGCGGCGCTGACGACCCTCCGGGAAGGGGAGCCTCTCGGGCTTTTCCCCTCCGGGGCCGTCTCCGACCTCTCCGTCCGCGACGGCTTCCGCATCCGCGACCGGAAGTGGCAGGAGGCCGCCCTGAAGCTCATATGCAAGGCGGCCGTCCCTGTCCTTCCAGTGCGTTTTTTCGACCGCAATTCCTTGTTCTACTACTGCCTGGGCCTTATGGATTACAGGATCCGCCTGATCCGTCTCTGCCACGAAGTGTTCAACAAAAAAGGCAGGACCGTGCGCCTCGGCATCGGTCCTGTCATCTCTCCCGAAGAGTACGGGAATCTTTCTTTGGATGAGCTTTCCGTCTTCCTGAGGGACAGGGTCTATGGCATGCCCCTTCCGGAAGAATTCACGAGGCGCTCACTTCTGTTTTGAGCCCCAGAGCTCCATCGCGCTCACGATGTCCTGCCAGACGGCCTCCTTGCCGGGCTCGTTGTGGATCTCGTGACGCATTTCGGTGTAGATTTTCGAGGTCACTGAGGTGTAGCCGCGATCGCGGAGGAAATTGACCGCCTCGGCGTATTTTTTCAGGCTCACGATGCAGGGGTCCTCGGCTCCGGCGATGAACATTATAGGCAGTCCCGGGTTCTTGAGCTGCCATCCTCCCTTGGAGTAGATGGATTTGAGCAGCGCGAAAAGGGCGTGGTAGCCGTTGGCCGTGAAGCGGAAACCGCAGAGCGGGTCGGCGTTGTAGATGTCCACGACATTCTTGTCGGTGCAGATCCAGGAGTTGGGTGTCTGCTCCTTTTTGAAGACTTTGTCGTAGCTTCCCGTCGCGATGGACTGGAGGAAGGAGGAACGGTAGCGCCATCCGTTGAACATCCAGACCATCACGGCAAGGAACTTCGCGAAGCCTACCGCGCCGTTGGCGCTGGGGCTGCCGCAGACGACAAGGCCTGAGATCAGGTCGTCGTTCTTTTTGATGTATTCACGGACTATCATCGAGCCCATGCTGTGGCCGTAGAGGTAAATCGGCAGGCCGGGGAACTCGTTTCGGGCCCAGAGCGTCACCAGGCGCTCGTCCTCGACGAGGTTCTTGTAGCCGCCTTTGCCGAAGAAGCCGAGATCCTTTTCGCTCTCCACTGAGGCGCCGTGGCCCCTGAGGTCGTTCATCACGCAGATATAGCCCCTCTCCGAGAGGAACTCCATCATCGGGTAGTAGCGCTCCTTGTGCTCAGCCATCCCGTGGACCATCTGCAGCACGCCTTTCGGCTCGCCCGCCGGCCTTGACACTGCCGTCACCAGCTTGTATCTTCCGGCTCCTTCAACTGTGAATGTTTCCCGGCCGATGGGGTCGGTAGCCGCGCCGTACTTGTAGTCGCCGGCGATGGGGTGACCGATGAGGGCGGCGTGGACGCGGATCTGGTTCTTGCGGCCGGTCTCGAGGAAGAACTCGGTCCTTGTCCAGAGGACGGTCTTCGAGGAACCTCTCTTGTAGATGTACCGGACGGGCTTGTAGTCAGTCACGGCGAGCTTGGCGCCGTCGGCCGGGCTGTCGAACGAGGCGACCTTGAGGGATTTGTCGTTCTCCTTGAGGTAGCTCTCGACGTGGCCGCTTTCCTTGATGAAGCCCTCTGCGAAGGCTATGTATTTCCTTTCCACCACCATTTCCTTCCACTTGCTCTGGAGGAGCTCCTTCGTCCTTTCGTCCTTGGCGAAAAGAAGGATGCCGGAGGTCCCCTTGTCGATGCGGTGGACTATCCAGATGCGAGGGGTCGAGCGGTCCACTTCGCCGCCGGTTATGAGCGCCTCCTTCCTTGCGGAAGCGGCGCTGACGCGGAGATAGTCGTTGAGAAGCCGGTAGAGCGAGACACCGCCGGAGCGCTTGCCGCTCTGGTCGATCGTCGGCATCCCTGAAGGTTTGTCGACGACGAGTATGTGGGCGTCTTCGTGGAGGATGCGGACTCCTTTCTTCTCGAGCCCTTCGAGGGCGTCGCCCCTTTTGGAACGGGCCACGGAGATGCCTTTCGGGAGGATCTCCACCTTCTGGCCTTTACGGAGAGGGAGGTTGAACGCGGTCACGCTTTCGCCTCCGACGCAGACCATGCCTTTGGAGAGCATCTCCTTGACGGAGGTGCGGCTCCGGCCCGGAAGCGACTCCAGAAGGAAGGGGAGGAGGGTTGTGTCTTCGCGGACGGTAAGGGTTGTCATCTTGAGGAGGATCAGAAGGTCTTTACGAAATCGATGTCCTTTTTGAGCATCACCTTGGGCTCCATCAGGGAGACTTTCTGGAAGAGGCGGAACTGGTTGACGGGGGAGAGGTAGACGGTCTCCTCGTGCTTGCCCTTGCGCCACCATTTGTAGAAGGCGATAGGGTCGTTCTCGAAAGGAATCTTGGCTTCTATATCAGTGCCGAACCCGGGGAAGTCGATGGTAAGACGAAGTCCCATAACTCTTTTGAAATAAGCTGGATCGGCCCTTCTGAGCTTGCTGATGAGGGGGTTCAGAACTTCGATGGTGTCCACCTTGAGGGTCTTCTCCTTCACTATCATCTTGTGGATCCTCACGGGGTCGTTGTTGAGCCAGGCTCCGAGGGAAAGGGTCGTCTCCCCGTCGTCAGTCGGCAACGTGAGCATATCCCTGGAATAGTAAATTTTTTCTGTGTCTAGAGGGTAGGACTCCATCAAAAAAGTGCTTCTTATAAGCGCATACTCTGCAAATATATGAAAAAAATCATTAATTTGGCGCACTAATTGTAATATTTTGTGAAAATAATGAGCAGATTGAGATTAATATTTGTGGCGGTTGCGCTGTGGGTGGGGGCTCTGACGGCGGCGGGGCAGGAGGTGACGTACACCGACAGCCTGGCTTTCAGGGTGAGCCCGCAGGAGCTTGCGGATTCCCTCATAGCGTATGCGAAAACGTTCATGGGGACGCCGTATCTCCTTGGCGCGACGGGGCCTGACCGCTACGACTGCTCATCGTTCGTACGGAAGGCCTACTCCGGCATAGGCCTCGACATCCCTCGTTATACC
Organism: uncultured Bacteroidia bacterium; assembly: GCA_902791945.1. Taxonomy (GTDB): domain Bacteria; phylum Bacteroidota; class Bacteroidia; order Bacteroidales; family UBA932; genus Cryptobacteroides. The sequence goes on along the minus strand of CADAXR010000003.1, from coordinate 1,844 downwards.
TGGACCCAGATCAAGGTCGGCAAGGCGGTCGACGACGTGCAGGAGCTCAGGCGCGGAGACCTCGTCTTTTTCGGCAAGAGACAGGGAGTCAGGGAGATAGGACACATCGGGATAGTCGTCGACGTGGACCTTATGAGGTGCAACTTCACCTTTATCCACTGCGCCGTCTCCGGAGGGGTGGAGATCCAGAAATTCTCACATCCATACTATCTTATGCGCTATATGACGGCGCGGCGCATCCTCCCGGAGGACTAGTCGCGCTCGAGGCGGTAGATGCCTATGCAGTTGCCCCCGTAGCCCATGCGGGCCTGGGAGGTGACGAAAATGAGCGAACCGTCGCGGGAAAGGTCAAGCCCCACCGGATACGAATCCACGGGCATCTGCCCGATCAGCGTCATCTTTTCGGCATCGACCACGGCAAGCCTGCTTGAGAAATTGCACGCGGCGAAAATATATTTCCCGTCCGGGGAAAGCTCTATGGTCCTGGCTCCGGCCGGGACCTTGCATTCTGATATGCCGCTGATGCGGGCGATACGGCCTTTCATCTGCGGAATCGCGTCCAGGACGGTCTGGAGGGGGACCTTCTGGATGTATCCGGCGTTGTTGATGCTCATGTAGAGCCAGCCGTCGCGGAGGACAAGGTGACGGAGGTTGGAGCGCATGCCGAAGATGCGGCCGAGGTAGGTCCGGGTTGACATGTCGATGACGGCGATGCCGCCTGTGCCGCCCATGCAGCCGACGAGAAGGTAGCGGCCGTCCGGGGTGAATACGGTGCCGCGGAGACAGTAGCCGCTGTTGACGTCGCGGTCTATCGTCACTCCGGGGGCGAAATTCAGCGACAGCTTCTGCTCCACGACTACAAGGTCCGTGTAGCGCCAGTCGGAAGGGTTCCAGCTTGCGATGTCGATGAAGCCGACGGTGTTGTCTCCCCAGTGGGTCACGGCGACGGTCCTGCTGTCCGGAGAAGTGGCTATCATCTTCGGCAGCGGACCTGTCTCGAAGATGCGGACTATCTTGTCCGTCAGGGTGTTGATCACCGCGACGGCGGAGGGTTCGACGGCGTTGTTGTCATAGTTTCTCCTGTAGTAGGGGACCCAGAAGTATTTGCCTCCGTGGGAGAAAGTGCCTTCGACAGGCTTGCCGGTGAAGGTGTCGGGATCCTTTCTCTTTTTGTGGAAGGAGAAAAATTCCGGGGACTTTACCCAGAGGGAGTCCTTCTCCGGGGTGATCTTGTGGCTCACCACGGCCATCTTTCTCAGCGAGGAGGTCTCGAAGACGACGGTGTTCCCCCCTTCGAGGGAGTTGACGTAGAACTTGGTCCCGTCCGGGGTCACGCTCACGGACTTCGGGGAACGGATGGAGGAGTCGGCGGTAAGGGTGTCGGCGGACTTGTAGTACTGCTTTTTGGCGATGAGGGTGATGCGGACGCCCCCGGCGGAGAAGGAGTCTCCGATCTCCGGGTGGACGATAGGGGGCACGGCCCTTACCTGCGCCTCCAGCGCAAGGGGAAGGAATATGGCGGCGAGTAAGGTCAGTCCGGTTTTCATTCTTTGTCTCCTTGAGGAAGACAAAGATATTAAAAATCTCAGACATTGAGTTCATTTTCCGCACCCTCTTCCCATTCTTCTATGCTTACTAAAAAGCCGTCGGAGGCTTTGTCCAGGCAGATTATCGCATCGTCCAGGTTCACGGCGTCGAAGTCGTAGCCTGCGCTCCGTAGCATCTTTCCTACCTCAAGCGTCTGTACCGGAGCCCCGTCGCCGTCCAGGATGTCCGCCTCCATCGAGGCGTCGCCCTGGCGCGGAAGGACGGCCTTGAATTCGCCCGGGCCGGTACGGAATGCG
>CADAXR010000002.1 GCA_902791945.1 uncultured Bacteroidia bacterium | reverse complement strand
ACGGTGTTGGAAGTGCCGGGGCCGGTCCAGCGGGCGAGAGCCTCGCTCTCCTGGGCGGGCCAGTTGCCGTTGCCGAGGCGAAGGCCGCCGGTCCAGTACTCATAAAGTTTGGCGCCGTAGGAGAAGGTGAAGAAGATGTTTGCATCGAGGCCCTTCCAGGTGAAGGTGTTGCTGAGGCCGCCCGTGAAGAGCGGGTTGGCCGAACCGACGAACTGGGCGTCGTCCTCGACGGTGATGTTGCCGTCGCCGTTGAGGTCCTCGTAGATGACGTCTCCGGCCCTGACCCCGTAGTTTTCATACTGGTAGGTGGGGACTTCCTCGTCGCTTTGGTAGATGCCAAGCATCTTTATCATATAGAAACTGCCTATCTCCTGCCCGACCTTGAGGGCGTGGTAGTCGTCGGTCATAAGGACCTCGTTGTCGCCGATAAGGGAGGTCAGGCGGTTTTTGACGAAGGTGATGTTGAAATCTCCCTTCCAGTGGAAATCGCCCTTTGCGATGTTGCCCCCGATGGCGAATTCGAGACCCTTGTTGCGCATGGAGCCGATGTTGCTCGTGAGGGTCGTATAGCCCTTCGTCGCCGATATCGGCATATCGTAAAGGAGGTTCTCGGTGTCCTTGAGGAAGGCATCCGCCGTGAAGGTCAGCGCTCCGGAGAAGAAGCTCAGATCGACACCCACGTCGTACTGGTGGGCCGTCTCCCACTGGAGGTTGGGGTTGCCAGGCTGCATCACGGCATAACCGTTTTCCCCGTTGTAGTTATATCCGGCGTTGACAAGCGTCATCCAGGCATAGCTGCCGATGCCGCCCTGATTGCCGGTGGCGCCGTAGCTTGCGCGGATTTTGGCGTTGATGTCATTCCATTTCCAGAAAGGCTCTTCGGAGATGTTCCATCCGAGCGAGGCGGAGGGGAAGAAGCCGTAACGGTGCTTAAAATCCCTGGCGAATTTCGACGAGCCGTCGAGACGGGCGCTGAAAGTGAGCAGGTAGCGGTTCCTGTAGCCAAGCGTGGTCCTGACCATGAACGACTGGAGCGACCAGGTGGACAGGCCCGTCGTGAAATCGGTTATTTCAGCCGCCACAGAGTTGACGTCCAGGTCCTTGTCGGGGAAGCCCTGGCCGACCTGTTTGGCTGTGGAGTTCTTGTCCATCTGGAACGAATGGCCGAGCATCGCGTCGAGTGAGAAGCCGCCGAAGGTGTTATTGTAACTGAGGATGTTGTCCACCACAATCGAGGCGAAATTCCTCCTGGAATCGGTGAGGACGCCGGCGGAATTGCCGTACATGTGGTCCTTGCTGTAATAGACGTGGTCTTCGGCCGACATGAAGTCGCCGCCGAAGGAGGTTTTGAAATTCAGCCCTTTATATATATCGAAACGGACATAGGCGCTTCCGTACACGCGATAGGTCTTGTTATAGACCGTCTGTTCGTTGAGGGCCTGGACGAGATTGTAATGGAGAAGGTCGGCGTTGATGATGGTGTAGCTGCCGTCGCCCTTGAAGGGGGTGTCCCAGGGGCGGTGCTCAAGGCCGTGGGTAAGCATCGACGTGCCTATGGAGCCGTCGGGGACTCGGTTGGCGTTGGTGTAGCTGAGGTTGATGGTCGCACCAAGTTTCATCCACTTGGTCACCTGGCTGTTGACGCTGGACTTGACTCCGTATTTCTGGTAGAGGGAGCCCATACCGACGCCCTGGTTGTACTTGGCGTGGGCCGCAACGTAATAATCGGTGTTCTCGCTGCCGCCGGACACGGATGCGTCGGCCTGGAAACTCTGGGCAACGCGGAAGACCACATCGAGCCAATTGTATTGCGGCTTGCCCGGGAAAGGATTCTCCAGGCGGGCGATGGCGCTGCCGGTCTGCATGTTATAGTTGTCGATGGCCTCGTTCTGCACTTCGAGATAGAGGTCGGCGTCGGCGACTTTGAGTTTGTCGAGGTTGCGGAGCCAGCTGACTCCGTAGTTGGCGTTGAATGCGAACTTCGGCTTTCCCTTCACACCTTTCTTCGTGGTGATGATGATGACGCCGTTGGTACCACGTGAGCCGTAGATTGCCGCGGAGGCGGCATCTTTGAGCACCTGTATGGTCGCCGCCATAAGCGCCGGTATCGCCGGAGGTGTTGGACATCGGGACCCCATCCACGACATAAAGCGGCTCGTTGCCCGCCGTGATGGAACCGATACCACGGATGCTGACGCGGGACTTTCCGCCCGGTGTGCCGGATGCCGACGCGATGTTGACGCCGGCAACCCTGCCCTGAAGCATAGCGTCGGGGCTTAGAAATTCCCTTTCCCCTTCGTCAGATGGCTTGAAGGTAGCTATCGAAGAAGTGATGTCGCGGCGCTGCATAGTGCCGTAGCCGACCACGACGGATTCCGCAAGGAGTTCCGTATCGTCGACCATAACGATTTCGATGCCCTCCGTCGCGGTTCCGACCGTGTAGACGGCGTCCTTGTAGCCGAGCAGGCTGACCTGAAGCACGTCTCCGCGGGAAGCACTGATAGTGAAAATACCGTCGGCGTCAGTCACGGAAGCGGCCTTGCCGTTCATAACGACTGCCCCGACAAGCGGGCCGGCCTTGTCCACCACATGCCCCGACAGAATGACGGGGGCGGGCTTTGTGGAAGGAGTCTCGGACTTCTTCTTTACGATGAGAATCATTTTCCCCTTGATAACCGCCTCGGTGCCTGTGCCTTCCAGAAGCACGGCCAGGGCTTCCTGCAGCGTCTTGCCTACGGGAGTAGAAACCATCTTCGAGGGATTGGTCAGCTGTTCGTTGTAGGCCAGAGACATCCCGCTTTGGGCCTCGACCACGGAAAGCGCCTCGCCGATCGGCATCTTTGCAGAAGGGAAAGTGATGACGTCCTGCGCCCAGAGGCTCCAGGAAAGGAGGCCGAGGACGGCAGCCGTCAAAAGCATTTTGGCTCTGCGCATATTGTTTATTTCAGATAAATCCTGTTTTCTTCACGAGTGTAACGCATCCCGGGGACGATCATACAGAGGGCGTCCATAAGGTCGTCGAGGGTCTCCCCGTGGATGAAATTCGCCGTTATGACGGCCGAATTGTAGCGGTCCGTGGTCAAGTCGATCGTGACGTCGAACCTGCGTTCTATCGTCTTGGCGACGGAACGGATGGGGACGGAACGGAAACACAGGTCGCCGTTTTCCCACGCCACGGCCTCGAGGGCGTTGGTCGGGGCGGTGGTGATGGCGCCGTTCTGCCTTTCATAATCGAAGTACTGGTTGGGGGCAAGGGTCACGGCGCGCTCCTCGTTGTCGGAAGGATATGCCGTGATGACACCGCGGTAAAGCGTGGCCCGGACCGACGGCGAATCAAAATAGGCGTTCACGTTGAAACGTGTGCCGTGGACTTTGACCGTCACGTCGGAGGTCTTGACGTAGAACGGGTGAGCCTCGTCCGAAGTCACGTCGAACGACGCCTCCCCGGAGAGGAATACGCTCCTTTCGGCCCCGAATTTCTCCGGATACACGAGCACTGTCTCCGCGTTGAGCACCGCCTTGGTCCCGTCCGGGAGTATCACTTCCCTCACTTCTCCGCGGGATGTCGATGTCTGGCACATCAGCGGTACGTTGACCTCCTGGCGGGAAACCCACACATAGGCCGCGACAGGGGATATAAGAGCAACGGCGACAGCCGCGGCAACAGCAAACCAGCCGAACCTCCGCACACGGGCGGGACGCTCTATTTTCTTCTGGACCGCAATCCAGGCAGCATCGGTCTCTTCCCTCGAAACATCCGAGGAATCAATGCTGTCCCATCCTTTGAATTTTTCCATAATTATCTTTTTTCTGCTTATATGACGCACGATGAACGGCTTGCACCCAATCCGGAAAAAATTATTTGTTTTTCTTGGAATGCGTGCTAACTTTGCCGCGTATGTTCTTCAATGAGAAAGTCCTGCTTCAAAGGATGACGGAAGGCGACACAGCCGCATTCCGCCAGCTCTTCGACGAGTATTATCCCAAAGTTAGGGTGTTTTTCTCGAGATTCGCCCTTTCCGGCGAAGACGCCAAGGACCTTGCCCAAAACATATTCGTCAAACTTTGGACGATGCGCTCCGCCCTCGCCGAGGTCCGATCCTTCGGGGCCTACCTTTTCAGGATGTGCCGCAACGCCGCCCTGGATTATGGCAGGAAGCACAGGGTCCGCGTCGATATCGAAGAGGATTATTCGGAAACGTATCCCCTCGACGAAGAATACTTCGCCAGGGAGACACGTTCGAGAATGGAAAACAGGATTGCCGCAATGCCTGAAAAACGGCGCCTGGTCGTGACGCTCTCACGCCTTGAGGGGATGTCCAACGACGAGATTGCGCTCGCTCTCGGCATATCCAAAAAGACCGTCGAGAATCACCTCAACGCTGCTCTTCGCGAGCTGCGGAAGATTTCCTCCTAATACCAGGGGTCGTCGGCCGCTGGCAGTCTGATTCCGGAGAGGATGCCCTTGTAGGTCGTGACGAACCACTCGCCGGTCGAGGGCTTCAGGCGGAAGCCGACGGCGCGCGGCGAATCAGCTCCGGCAGACTTGATGTACAGCGTTATGCTGTTGTCGCCGCCGATGCGGGAATTGGGGTTGTCGGAGACGGTGATGGTGTAGGGAGCCGTGGGCTTGTAGCCGTTGGCCACCGTCGCGCCGGCGAAGTAGGAACGGGCGACATAAGGGTACTGCGAGAACTGGTTCTTGCAGAACGACTTGTCGTAGGGGCTCCACTCGGTCGGGCCGTTGAGCACGTCGAGCATCTCGTAGCAGGCCTCGGGGTCGGATTCATAGGCCGTGAAGGCGATGACCGTCAGGGCGGCCGTGCAGAACGGGTCCTTCAGGTCGTAGATCGGGAGGGCCTTGAGCTCTGCGACGCTCTTCGGGAGTTTGTTTACCTTGAATGTCTTCTTGTTCTGCGCAATCGCGGGCATCGCGATCGCCGCGGCGGCCACAAGGGCCAGGACGATACTTGTGAAGCGTTTCATATCAAGTTGTGTTATGTCTCTTCCGCAAAATTAATCAATCTCCCCGAAATCTTCAAATATTGCGTTTTACGACATAATTGAGTAGTTTTGCGGCCCCATGAACGAAACATCTATGAAATACGCTCTTATCACAGGTGCCGCAGGCGGGATGGGACGCATCTACGCCGAGAGGCTCGCAGAAGCCGGCTACGGCCTCCTGCTCGTCGACATCAACGCCCAGGGGCTCGAAGAGACCGCGGCCCTCGCCGGCGCCGTCCGGAACGGCGCGGAGGCGAAGATTGTCACGGCGGCGGTGGATCTGACGGCGGCGGACGCGGCGGCGAAAGTGCGCGAAGCGGCGGACGCGGCGGGGATCACCGTCGATATCCTTATAAATAACGCCGGTATGATATTCATCTCCGAGATATGTGAGGCGTCGAAGGAAAGGCTCAGCCGGATGATGGCGCTCCACTGCACGACTCCGCTCCTGCTCTGCAACGAGTTCATCCCGGACATGAAGAAGCGGGGCTGGGGAAAGGTCCTCAACATCTCGTCGATTGCCGCAGGCATGGCCTGGCCCGTGATCGGCATGTACGGAAACACCAAAAGGTTCGTCAAGGCCTACTCCAGGGAGCTCCGGACAGAGTGCCACGGAAGCGGGGTCAGCGTGACCGTCGCTTCCTTCGGCGCAGTGGACACGCCGCTTTTCGGATTCAGCGAAAAGCAGAGGCGTTTCATGAAATCCGTCGGCGCGATGATCACCCCTGAAAAGGCCGTCGAGAAGGCCCTCAAGGCCATGTTCAGAGGAAGAAGGAGCATCACTCCGGGCTTCATCAACCACCTTGCCGTCGCCTTCGTTCCCCTCATCCCGGACTGGATCATCCGTCCCCTCTACCGCCGCTTCGGAGATGCCCTCCGGGCTATGCAGCATTAGTTTTTTGAGTGACCTATTTCAACTTGACTTTTTGGTCACTCTCATATTTCCCGGGGCTAAAACTACCTCAGAACTTCCCAATAGCCGCCGTTATCTGCACCATGCCGAATCACTTCACCCCGACCCTGCATCCTTGTTATTGATTTCGCCACTCCACTTACTGAGATTTCCAGAGAGTCTGCCATTTGAGACAAGGTGATATACTTATCTTCTCTCATCATGTCTTTGATCCTCTCCTTCGTTTTCTTGACACTTTTCTTATCACATTTCTTGTCACTATTTGTGTTTTGTCCGGAAACAGGCCCCAAACGCAGCGTCAATTCTACGCTATCCGTATGCGATCCGAATGTCTCTTTTAGTTCCGGATTTGGCCATCCATTCTCTTTCCAACCCTTTTCAATGATGTCCGCACCACTGCCAAGATGTTCGCCACGTCCAATGGCTATGAACATGTCCTGAAGGTAGGGGTTACGGCAAATGCTCTTTCCGCCATGGAAGAAATCTTCCATAGGGATAAGCATCGTTCCGGGGTTAATGAAGACATGCCTGTCCGGATAACGTTCTATAACAACTCCTGACATCATAGCCCAGTTGCAGTGGATGAGAGTATTGCAGATGGCTTCACGAAGGGCCTCATCTGCCGCCGTCTCATCGATGCGCTGCATGTTGGCGTCCAACTTGAAAGGGTGCGGAATATCCTGGTCCATATTCCTGTAGACACGATTATAGAACTGGAAGAGATTCGGTTCCCATGTCCCGTCCGGATAATACCTGTCAGTGTAGCGAACCCGGGGATTACTGCTAAGTTTTTCGCGAAAATCCACAAAGAAATATGGCGCCGCCTTGTGCATTGACTCATGTTTGCCGAACATCAGGATGGCAGCCCCGGTGATTCCGACTTCATTGGTCTGTGGATCTTTTGCAATACCTTTTATCTTGGAGAGAAACTCGGCATCAGAAAGATCATTCCATGGATGGCCTTCATGGCGAGAACGGAATGCGTTGCGATACTGACGGACAGTGTCAGCATCTAAATCTCGCTCTATGGTCGCACCTTCTATGACACGACGGTCCAAACCGTAGCTAAGGGCTATGGAATCAGCCATCATTCGGCGTACTTCATCATCAGAACATGAATAATCACCCTCATGGTTACGGCGGAACGTATGGCCGTGAAACGGCTCCCCCTTTATATAGATGGGTTTTTGGTCAAAAGTTGCACGGGGAATATTGATAACAAGATAGTGCGCCTCCCCATCCACCTCTTCAAGAACATCCGTCTCCTGAAGCAGGCAAATGTTCACGACCTGGGGATTATGCGCACCATCCCAGAATATTTTTTTATACTTATAAACTTGCTCCTCCGTGAGTCCATCGAGGGAAAACTGATTGTCCTTCTCGCGTATCCCCAAGACGATGATTCCGCCAGCGGTATTGGCGAAAGAAGAATATGTATCCCAAAATGTACCCGGGAAACCGCCCTTGGAGCTTTTGAATTCAACCTCGCATCCTTCTTTCTTGCCACAAAGACTAAGAATGTATGATCTAAAATCCTTCATAGGGCGAAGTTACCAAATAATTCTCGATTCTTACAACAATTTGTTGAACTAGTTTTCGCGATTGGTTCCGGAAGCAAGTTGAGAGTTATCCTTCTGATAAAATGGTAGTATTGTATAAGTTATTCAAAAATCCGAGCTCATTGCTAGTGATTGATTTTTATATTGTTATCAACGAAAAGGGGGTCATCTCAGGCGGATAAAGCTAAGGATGAGGTCCATGCATTGATGAATATGCTAATCACAGATCTGAATAATGCTCCCAAATGCGACAAGAGTCAAATGGCGGGGGGACATAAAATTATAGTACGGTGGGATAGATTAGGTCCTAGCATCGAGTTTAAATAACTCCTATTCATTTCACCGTCTTCAACAATCATAAGTATTTTTTGGACGACGGCGCTGGTGGCTTCGGCCTGCAAAACCACATGAAGCGACAAATGGGGAGAAAGGGTGTGGGGCCGTGATTCCCACTACATGAAGGCCCTGGGCATAGACACCATGATCGACATCCTGTGCGGCTACCGCAAGTTCATCACTTACCCGAGCCCTTATCCTCTGAAAAACGGCTTATGGGCAGTAAAACGAAATGTACAAGTATGATATAGTAGGGATATACCGTTACCTGCTTGTTTTCAGTGAGTTATGAGGGCTGAGAGAATTTGAGCCCGAAAAACGAAATGTACATTTACTTGGATTTTGCTTTGATTTCCGGCCCCCCTGGAAGACCGAAGCTTTGATTATACCGTGATTTGCTTGGGCGTGACTTTGATTGCGCCCTTTTTTATGCCCAGGCGCCGCCACAAATGCCAATAGAAAGCGTTTTAGAGGGCATTATGAAGATTTGTCCGCCCAAAGCTTGAATCCTCTTAAAACGGCGTTTGAATAGCCCTTGAAAAGAGACTATATGCCCAGAGTTTTGCACAAGTCGTTTTTATTGAAAATACGTCAAAAATGGCAATGGATGCCCTAATGGGTGCCCAAATGGATGCCACTTTTTGACTGATTCAACCCCCTTTATGGAAAAAATCAAGGCAAAAAAACGGCTTTTTTGAGGGATTGGCCCCCCTTTATGACATATTTTTTACACGAAAAATCCCGCGAGAAACGCCAAATCACGGTGCTCTGTGCGGGATTTCTGTATAAAAATACCCCTCAGGGGGGTGTGTTTTACCGTTTTATGATGGGTATTGCCCCATTACTGTACTCTTTAAGCACGCACCCCAGTACCAGGTCAATACTCCGTACTGACTCAAGGGGTATGGTGATCGGAGAGTGTATCTGCGTGCCGTCCGGGTATGTCTCTCTATTGCTTGAGTAGGCCATAATAAAGTCATCCCCGGCGTGGTATTGCAGCTGCTTGGTCACACGGAATTCAGATGTCTCTATCACATAACTGCGGCCGTTGAGGATAAGACGCAGATCTTGCACCCTTTTCAACGCGAGTATTGACCCGGACGGGTACTCTACCATGCTGTCCCCATAATGCCGGATGGCGGACGTGGCCTCCGGGAACCAGTCGCCTGCATCAATCCACTCCGCGACCCGCCCAGAAGGGGTGTTGACATCAGCCACGGTGTCATTATACCCACCTATTGTGCTGGCATCGTCATAAAGAGGTATAAGTTTTTTTGAAAAAATGTTTTTGTTTTCCAGATTTTCTGTGCCATCAGTTTGAGTAACAAACATCTCCCCTTCCCCACGTAAGAGCCAGTCGGCGGAAACCCCATATTTCTCCACTATAAGGGAAAGAGCATCAGTGCCGGCCATCATTCGCTCTTTCAGAATCTCTGTAAATTTAGACGGCTTTATACCCAACGAGTCCGCAATGGCAGACTTGGTAAGCCCTGGCGGTCGGTCTATCAAGGCTTGTACGGCCTCTAAAAATCGCTTATTTATACTCTCTTTACCCATAAAAATCCATAAATTCTGAAGTTTTTACTGAAAAATGTTTTTGTTTTCCAGATTTTCTGTATATTTGCACATCGCTTTCCATAGTGAAAGGTGCGTTACAAAGTTACGAAAATTATTATAGGAAATCGAATATGTCTGAAATTTTGGTCAAGGCGGGCGAAAAATCAGCCCTGCGAAAAGAGTTCAGAGTTTCCTGGCCGACAGTCAGAAATGCCCTGAACGGACGCTATACCGGCGGCGTGTCCGGCAAGATCCGCAAGCGTGCCATCCAGCGCGGCGGCGTTGAGGTTCCGAAACACTTTAATACTGATAAATAAAATGGAAAAGATCTTTGCCTTCATTCACCGGCTCGGCGCCATTGCGTGTGCCCTTGTCGCCATCGGCCTAATCCTCACCTCTTTTGTGGGGGCCTTCATCAAACCCGGCCGTTATGACCATTGTTTCTATATGGGGGCGGTTTACGGGATTATCGCCTGGATCTGCGCGAGCAATGCGGAGGAATCCGCCAAGCAGGCAGAAAAGGACGCCCTCATTGAAACGAAAAAAGCGGAGGAATAACCATGTCCGGAATTACCGTTGAGCAGATCATTATGCCGGATGAGCAGTACCGGTTTCCCACGCCCCAGCGGGCGAACGAGTTCTGCCGCCGGCTCAACCGCATCACCCACGAGTATGTCATCAACGGGTGCGATGTGAGAATCAACGTGCGTGGGGAGGACGGCGAGCCTTGCATCCCGCTTATCCACAAGTGCCGCAGCCTTTTCCTGAAAGCCGCCTTTGGCAAATTTTAATACACAAACCCTTAATCCAAAAAAGTTATGACACAGAAAGAATTTGATGCGAAGATGTCGCAGCTGAACGCCGACTATTACAAGAAAGTCCAGGGCATTCAGGCAAACATCCACGACCTCAAACTGGCCCAGTTCAACCTCACGCGAAACTATCAGGATGAGCTTGAGAAGATCCGCCGCAAGAAAGAGGACCTGATGGTCGAACTCCACGACATTAAGGTTGAGGTATCCCAGGCCCGCGCCTCGCTCAACCGCTCCTACATTGAATCAATGGAAGAAAGCGAGTAGGCTATGGTCACGGTCTTATCAGAAACCCAGGTCCGCGATATTTACCGCGAGAATGACCCGAAAACGCAGGATGCCCTGCGCCGTATCTTTGGCCCGGACGTATTCACAAACGAGCGCCCTATTGGCGTTTGGTGTGTAAATAGCCCAGACTATGGCAAGCACGAACTTATCCCTTTTGATAAATGGGATACTGAAAAACACCTCAACCCGGAATGCGTGGCAGTCGTTACAGAAGATGCCGCCTTCCTCATCGGCCTCCATAATACGGTGGTTGCCCAGTGGGGCCAGTCAAGCGATTCCTCAAAGCTTATAACCGACACCGAGAGCCTCGACAGTAAAGCAGCTACCGACGCCGCCATTGCGACCAACAGGGGCCTTATCTATATTGACCCTGACGGGGATGAAGAATACAACTTCGTAGGGTCTCCTGCGGCCGACTTCTGCCGCAAATATGGGACTGCCAACATCCGCCCTGGCAAGTGGGATCTCCCCACGGTAAAGCAGTTAAAGATAATGCACCAGTACCGCAAGGAAATCAACAAATGCCTGCTGGCTATGGGCGCCCCTACGCTCGTAATGGGTTATTATTGGTCCAGTATCGCCGTCAAGGATAATGACCGGTGCGCGTGGCTCGTGAGCCTCAACGGTGGTCTCACGGGCGACTACGATCGTGGCAACGGCACCTACGTGCGGGCGGTCTCCGCTTTTCAGAATTTATGCTTGAATATTTAGCCCGCAGGGCGAAACTTAAGGATTTCCCCGTGAAGGCTTAGGGCTTTGTCTGGAGCGATACCAGGACGGGGAGCAAGACAGTCAAGGAACAATAAAATGGAAGTTTATAACGGAAAATACTGTGCGACCTACGAGGACCTTGCCGGCATCCTGTCGATGAAGGCAATCCAGCACGGAGTGCAGCGGGGCAAGATCCAGCAAGCCCGCAGAGCTTGCCCAGGGTCCCCGGCTCTCTTCGTGGTGGACACGATGCCCGCCAAGATAAAGATTGAGGTGTACAGGCGGACACCCGACCTCAAGGCCCAGGCAGAGAGTAAGGAATTTATCGACACCATCGAGCCGGACGGATTTGCCGCCCAATTCTATGCGGATTACCGCATCGATGGTGTGCGCGGTCTGGACTATGAGAAACAGGCGGAGTACACGAACAATGCCTCCATCCTCGCGGCCTTCCGGTTGATTCTCACCCGGTCCGACAGCCAGCACGCCAAGCTTAGCAAGCCGCGTGTCAAGCGCTGCGATTTCTGGAAACGTGCTGCGGCCGCGCTGCCCCGTATCGCTGACCGGTTCCCCAACAGCCTTCCGGAGAATGCCCGTCGCCTGCAGGACAAATACAATGATTTCTTCCGCGGAGGCTCCGCCAACTATGAGGTACTAATTTCCGCCAAATTCGCCAATGCCAACGCGGCGAAGATTGTCACCAAAGAACAGGAGGCCGTGGTGGTCAAGCTGCTTGCCGACCACCGGAACCTTGACAATAGCCAGATTGCAATGATATACAACGCCCTGGCTGAAAAATTAGGCTGGAAGAAAGTCACAGCACCGGCCGTTAAGTCCTGGCGTCGCAAATACGATCTTGAGACCGCCGCCGGACGCCTGGGTAATTCGGAGTTCTATAACCAGCGCAGCATGCAGGTCAAGCGCAGCGCACCCACCGCGCCCCTGTATATGTGGAGCCTTGACGGCTGGGATGTTGAACTTCTGTATCAGAAGACCGAGACGAAAAAAGACGGCCGCACCGTCACTTCCTACAGTAACCGCCTTACCCTTGAAATTGTCCTGGATCCTTTCTGCGGTTATCCCATCGGTTATGCCATCGGCGACCAGGAGGATTCCGCCCTCATTACAGCCGCCCTCCGCAACGCAGCCAACCACACGGCGGAGCTCTTCGGCCGCCGCTATCGCGCCAACCAGATCCAGAGCGACCATTTCGCGATGAAGACAATGATGCCGGTTTACAGCGCCATCGGCGCAAAAGTAGTCCCGGCGAAGGTCAAGAACGCGAAGAGCAAGCCGGTCGAAAGATTTTTCCTTTCCTTCAACAAGATGTGCCAGCTGCTTCCGAACTGGGCCGGCTTCGGCATCACCTCAGACAAAAACAAGCAGCCCAATGCCGATGCGCTCAACCTTATCCGCAAGTCTTTCCCTACCCGCGAGGAATGTGTAGCCCAGGTTGTCAGGCTCATCGAGGGGATGCGCGCAATGGCCCGCGAGAAGTACGTAGCCGGGTGGGATAAGGTCGCGGAAGACCGCCGCCTGCCTCTCTCGGATGAGCAGTACCTTCTGACTTTCGGCAGTGAAACCGGGTATAAGAATGCCCTTGAGGGCTCCGGCCTGAATATCCGGCTGCTCGGGGCAAAGCGCTCTTACGACTGCTTTGATATGAACTTCCGGAAATACTCACATATCCGCTGGAACGTGAAGTACGATCCTGACAATCTTGCCAAGGTCCTTGCCGTCAATGAGGACGGTTCTCTGAAATTCCTGCTTGAAGAAAAGTATGTCCAACCGATGGCCCTTGCTGACCGTAAACCCGGCGATGCGGAGCAGCTTGCCCGCGTCCGGGAGTTCAACGCCAAGGTGCTTGAGCCGCACGTGGTGAAGACCATAAGCGACGCCAGCGACACGGTTATAGACCTCTTCCATAAGAATCCCCAGCTGGATATGCTGCGCCGTGTATGCCTGTGCGACAGCGAAGGACAGCACAAGAGCCGCCGCAATGAGGCGCGGCTTACTGCCCCGGAGGTACAACCCCAGGCGGAGCCCGTCCCGATCGAAGTGCCCGTGCCGGAAACTCCGCAGCGTAAGATGAAAACCGCAGAATTATACTAATCAAGTTTTGTTAATATGAAAAAGTCAGAAAAACAATCCATTGCGGAGAAAGCCAGGGCTTTTGCCGCCAACCAGGGAAGCCAAAACCGGGCGGCTTCCGTCATCGGAGTAAGCAGCGCGACCCTAAGCCAGATCCTTAACGGGAATTGGGATCTCATTTCGGAAGATATGTGGCGCATTGTGGGAGCCGCCGTCGGATACGACCCGCGCCAGTGGGTGGTTGTGCAGACAGAGGGATACAACCGGATGTATGACGTCCTCACCGATGCCCAGGAAAATGCCCTGGTGTTTGCCGTCACCGGTGACGCCGGATGCGGAAAGTCTCAGGCCGTGAAGGCATACGCAGAGTGCAACCCCAATGTCCTTGTACTCTCCTGCTCGGAGTTTTGGAACCGCAAGCAGTTCCTTTCGGAGCTTCTGGGCACGCTGGGCATCGACGCCGAAGGGAACACTGTTGCTGAAATGGTGGCTGACGCCGTGCATACTCTCAAACGCCGTGATGGGGTTCTCCTGGTTCTCGATGAGGCAGACAAACTCAGCGACCAGACCCTTCTTTTCTTCATCACCCTGTACAACCAGCTGGAAGACCACTGCGGGATCGTAATGTGCGCAACCCAGTTCCTTGAGAAACGGGTCCTCCGCGGTGTCCGTAATAATCGCCGGGGGTTCCGCGAGATATACAGCCGCGTGGGCCGCAAGTTCATCCCTATGCCGGTCGTCTGCAAAGGGGACATCGAGGCCGTCTGTATCGCAAACGGCGTCACCGCCCGCGCGGAGATTAACCGCATCGCGGAGGACAGCGATTGTGACCTGCGCCGCGTCAAGCGTCTGGTACACGCCGCAAAGACCATCGAAAACGCTGATTAAACACCGTTTGAATGGGACGCGCTATAAGCAACAGGAATGTGTGTGACGCCTCCTTCAAGGTGGCGGATTTTGAAGGGCCCTGGCTTGCCTCTTTCGGCAGGCCGGAGCTCCGCGGCGCGTGGATCATTTACGGCGAATCCGGAAGCGGAAAGACGCATTTTGCGATGGAACTGCTCAAGTACCTGCTCAAATTCGTGAGCCGTGGCGCATACGACACGCTTGAGCAGGGCCTTTCCAAATCCTTCCAGACGGCCTGGTATGACGCCGATATGCAGAGCTGCGGCAATAAGGTAGTGGTTTACTCCAAGGAGGAAATAAGCGACCTGAAAGCCCGCCTGCAGAAGCGCCGTAGCCCGGACGTGGTAGTCATCGACTCCATCACCGCACTCACGGGGTTCACCCGCCCGGCCTTCGCGGATCTTATCAACACATTCCCGGACAAACTTTTCATCTTCCTTGCCCATGAAGAAAACAATAAACCCTACCCGGCCATCGCCCAGCACGTGCGGAAACTCTCCGAGGTGAAGGTGAGGGTCGAGGGGTTCCGCGCCTTCGTGACCACCCGCTTCATGGCGGAGGGCGAAGGCGGCGCCGACTTCACCGTATGGGAGAAAGGAGAACACGAATACTGGTTAAACAAGTTATAAACGCTCAATATGGCAACGATTATGGACCAACAGCAGAAATGGCTGCTCAAGAAATTCCACACGCTGTGCTCGCGCCTGGGTATGACTGACGACGAAAAGCACGCCCTGGTGGAGAGCTTCGGTGTGGAGAGCAGCAAGGACATCGACAACCACGACCTTATGGACCTCTGCCACACCCTGGAAATGCAGCTGAACCCGGCCCTCAAGGAACTGGACCAACAGCGCAGGCGCACGATGGCGGCCATCGGGTCATGGCTCCGCCTCACCGGCCGCGAAGACAATGCCTCCGTCATCAAGGGCATTGCCTGCCGCGCTACCGGATACCAGGATTTTAACAAGATTCCGGCCGACCGCCTGAAAAACATCTGCTATGCCTTCAATCAGAAGATGAAGGACTCAAAAGCCGTGGACAGCATCGCCCAGGAATACCTGGCGATGGCCACCGCCATGAAGGCCCAAGGCACACCGGCGGGTAAAAGAATGGCAAACTAACTTCAAATCATTTATATTATGGCAAAATCATCTTCAAACATCAGCGGCGGAATCGGATTCACCGGTTTGCTTGCTATCGTCTTCATTGTCCTCAAACTTACCAAGGTCATAGCGTGGTCTTGGTGGTGGGTTCTATCCCCCTTATGGATTCCCATTCTTATTGTATTTCTCCTGGTTCTTATATACGGGATTATAAAGCTGTTTGAATAATTATGGCATCCATAGTCAAGCGCGGCTACAAGCCGCAAGGGGTGGCCGCCGTGAGCCACCGCACCGGGCACCTTGCTTTCCTGGACGGGAATACGGTGTATTGCATTGTTCGGGATCCGTATGATTTCGACTTCGGACCGGCGTTGCTCCCTACCCTCAAGTCTCTGGAAGTGAAGACCGGGGACAATTCTCTCATCCGCAAGTGCGTGGACATCCAGGACTGGAAGACGGAAGAAATCTTCACTGTGGAGTTTGCCCTTGGCAACGTCCTCAATGAGAATCCCAAAGAGACCCCGGCCGCTGAAAAGACCATTGCTCAGCTGGCGCAGGAATTCATGCGGACCGTGGAAGAGCGCTTCGCCGCCGACGGCAAGGATGTCGAGGGCTGCGCTGTCGCAATCTTCATCGGCGAGGACATCGCCCCCGGTGTTATGCAGGGGTATTCCGGCGTGTTCGGCGACCAGCGCCGCATCTTCAAGACCATTGAAAACAGCCTCCGGGAGCATCCTAAGCTGGCGGGCTGGATAGGGGCCGCCGCCCTTGCCGCAAGACTTAAGAAATAACCTTTTAATCAAACGATATTATGGCAACCAAAAGAACAAAGAAGACCATCCTTTCGGGTGTGACCCGGGACCAGATGGAAGAGGCTTTCGGCGCGTATGCCTCCGCTGACGCAGAAATCGCGAAAATCACCGCCGAAATGGATAAGCAGTTCACCGCCATCCGCGAAAAGCACGCGGAGCGCCTGGCGGCACTGGAAAAGACCAAGGAAGAGAACTTCGAGGTCCTGAACGTGTTCGCCTCCGAGCACAAGGATGAACTTTTCTCCAAGAAAAAGAGCCTTGAGAGCGCGCACGGCACCATCGGGTTCCGCACCGGTACGCCGAAACTCAAGACCCGCAAGGGCTTCACCTGGGCGGCCGTCCTGGAACTGCTCCGGAATCTCGGCCATACCGCCTACATCCGCACCACGGATGAAGTGGCCAAGGATAAACTTTTGGCCGACCGTGACAGTGAGGACACCCAGAAGATCATGCAGAACTGCGGCATCGATGTAGTCCAGGATGAGACCTTCTATGTCGAACTGAAAAAGGAATCCCAGGAATAGCCGAATGGAAAAGTGCAGAGCGTTTTCTTATGATAAGATTGAGGTTTGCCGGAACTGCAACAGTGAGGGCCGCATCCCTGAGGACGGCCGCCCGGGGTTCAAGATCTGCCCGATCTGTTGCGGGTCCGGGCTCGTTAAGAAGCACTACGAGGGCACCGTCACCATGGAGCCCTACGGGCGGGAAGAATAGAAAAAAGCCCGCTTCCGAAAAACAGAAACAGGCTGGCAGTCTGGGGAACTGCCACAAAGTTAATAAGTTTTTTCGGATTTGGGAGCAAAACATCATAAAAATACGCTTATGCGCATCAAGCACGTCTGCGAGATTACCCAGCAGCATTATGAGCAGGGTAACGCCGCGAGGTGTTACAAGATGGTTTGGCAGCGATATATCTACCCGGTCTATCCGATGTGTTACCGCACTTACCTCTCCTATATCCGGACGCCTTTATCTGAATTGAAAGAACCGCCCAGGGAAGACCCCGCGCAGTTGACACTCTTTGATTAAGCGAACCGCCGTGCATCGATTGCGCGGCGGTTCTGCTATACGAATGGATCTTCAAAGACGGGGGTAAAGATGTCCCCGGTATTGAGATAGACCGGGAATGATGTGAGCACCTTGCCGTCCTGCGTGTATGCGGAAAGGTCGTGGCAGTAGGTGGCCCAGACCTCGATGTCCTCGCACACCTGTTCGTGGTTGTGGTCCGTGTCGGATTCTACTTTCGCGAGGGTACTGAAACTCCTGCCCCTTTCATCCGGCTTGCCAGACATCCCTCGCAGGGCGTCTTCCGTCGCCTGGATCAGCCGGAACCGGTAGAGCGCTGCGGCCTCATACTGGGTACCCATCGCGGCGAGCGTGGCGGTGACGATATGCAGCCGGATGTCCACGCGGGCCCGCATGGTCTTCATTCCTGCGGCCGCCCAGACGATAGGCGGGAACTCAAAGAACACCGCTGGAGTGGGGAACGGCCGCTGCTGCGTGAGCTGTACCACGTTATCGTTCCAGAGGTCGAAGTGTTTGATGGCCGTTTCGGCCGTTTCGGGCTTGTTTGGGGAGTCCTGGGGCCGGATATAGACCGGAATGCCATCTACATCGTAAATGCGTCCCAAACGGGCCGAAATCTCTTTGTACAGTCGTTCTCTCATTTGCCGAATTTTTTAACGAGCTGCTCGCTCTCTTTTTGGAGGTTCTTATAAACTATATCGCCCAGGGCTTTCTGGACTTCCGCGTGGTCGCCGATGAACTGGCGCTGCGGCATATTCATCTGCCTGGTATGGGCACGGACGCGGACAAACTTGCCGCCGACCTTGCGGACGTGGGCGCGGACGTTGCCGGCGAACCTGCCGCCCTCATTGTGTAGTGCGGTATATGGAAGGTTCGAGGTGAAAACCACGGCGTTGCCCCTCACCTCGGACCGGATGCTGCGGCGCATGGCCCCGGAGACAATCAGGATAGACCCGACTTTACCTGCTTTGTTTACCTTGGACACCTTTGTGGGCACCCATTTCTTGCCGAAAAATCCCTGCCGGGTGAAGTTCCTGTCGAACATCTCCGTCAGTTTCACCCGGGCATCCCGGAGAATTTTGTCATAAATGTTTGCCATTTTTCGGTTTATGCTTTATTTTTTGTATCTTTGTGCCGTATGCAAGTACCGGAAGCAGTCATAAAAGAAGCTGGCGAACTTATCAAGCGGTTTGGGAAGCACTTTGAGCACCTTGGCAAGTACGAGGGGCAGGATGCCTTCTTGTTTCTCTTCCCGGATGGTTCTAATACCGGTTTCCCTTTTGTTTACTTGTATAAAGACGGCAGCGCAATTTCAGTTACAGGCTTTGAGGCCCTGGATATTACTGCCCAATTTGATAATTAAGTTTCTCCCTCAAAAATATCCATATATTTAGGGTTGATAATTTTGTTGTCAATCCTCATTATACCTCGGCAGGCATGGATTCTCGTGCCAATCCGCACCCCGTTTTGGCACAAATAATCCACGTTCCTACTCTCGCGCCCTGAACCTTCGGAGTTATCTCGTTGTGGTTCAATATACCTTAGCTCCCCATCTTTGAAGCGCTGGAGGATTGTCGCATGTCCATAGCCTCGCTTCCACCCGATGGATAATTCATAAACTCCCTCTTCCTTACAGACTTCATCAAAGAACTCTTTGTAACGTTTGGGCGTCATTTCTTTATACTCTTTACCCTTCATCCAATCAACAAGACTCGCATGCTTAGCTTGTGTCCCATCGGGGTTGAGCCATTTTTCCCAAGTCCTCATCCCCGAGCTAAGGTATTCGGATTTTGACCCGGACGTATTACCTTTTGCCGACACTTTTAATCCACGCAAGCGGAGCATATAAGCGGGAGCGCACGTTTGGCAGTTAATATGGTAGGGTATATCGCGACTTTTGACGAAATTGGGGTTTCTGCTCGAAACAACGCCGTCGATAATATACTTTCCCTTGGGATCGGGGATGTACTCGGGCACATACTTCGGGTTTGCGCTCTGCTTATCGGCCTGTTCGACAGTCATCACCTTGCCTTTCTTGATTGAGAGGCTTTTTTCAATTTCAATGATGTTCTTAGCGATAGCCTCTTTTTCCTCCTTGGATAGATATTCTGGCATTTCCCCCACCATTTCCTTTATCCTCTTTCCTGAATCCTCTACGGATTCCTCCGCTAATTGCTCTACAACCTTTTTAACTGACTCCGGAGCCTTGAAGTACGGGTGCTTGAGCGGGAAGATCTCCATCTCCTTGCCAGCATTGTAGCGGAATATCTGCGCCTTGGGGTCCGCGGTGCATTCATCCCCCCACTGGGTGGCGGCATCGCTGTCGCTCTCAGGGTAGTCATCCTTGAGAACCTGGACTACCTGGCAGCGGCAGTTCCAGCCGTTGGGCGGCAGATAGTTGTTCCAAAACTTATCGGATGGCGGGAGCGTCACCCCGTCAAGGCGGGCGTGATCCGAGCGCACCCTTTCGTCCCCGGCGGTCCGGTACTGGAGATTGTATTCATCTCCGTCTTTAGTGAAGTCGTTCCACTTGACCGCCATCTGCGAGGTGTGCACGGCGTGGTTATACTCTGCGTAAAGGTATCGCTGGTTATAACGGGCATCTACCCCTTTTACATCCTCCGCGAACTTGGCGAAGGGCTTGAGGGTGCCGTCTTCCTCTGTTAGGGACAGCCCGATTTCACGGAGATTATGGTAGGCTTTGAATCCGGAGAATATGAAGGCATTTTCCCGTAGGGCGTGTGTCAATTCCGCTGGGGTCTCCTGAGTTATGGACTGGCCAATGGCGCCGTTGAGTACCTTGTAAGTCTCATTGATAAGGGCCTTGCACTCTGGCGTCGTGAGCATTTGCGGAGTTACACGGCCGGTATTGTACAGGCGGCGCAGCACGGCGCGCATAACATCCGGGTTAAACGCGATATTGGGCTTTTCCTTGCCCTGTGCAAGCTTCATCAGGTCCTCGGCATATAATCCGCCGACGGCCCGGTCAAAGAGCCTGTAATAGGACTTTATGGCGTTGTCTTCGGCCTTTGCCGCCTTGGGGTTCTGCTCCGCCTGTTTGTCATCACCCCCTACTCGAAAAAACTGCCGGAATCGTCACGCTCCCCGGTAATGGTGATCTTGTATTTATCCTGGAAATACTTTGGATCCACGTGGTAATACTGGAGGATGACGCGCTCGATCTCGCGCTGCTCGGCCGGGGAATAAGTGGCGGCGTCATCCCAATCGAAGGTGCGGCCCTTGAGGTCGAACCCGTGCTTGATCATCTTGGGGATGAGCCGGTCGTTGACGATGTACTTGATAAGTTTGGCGTCGGCTGCGCAGACGTTCTCGAAGACTTCAAGGTGCGTCTCGCTCTGCGAGAGCGAGCTGCCGGAGTCAATGGTCATCGTCTGGTTGAGAATGCCCTTGGAAATTTCGGAATTGGCCCTGTCGATGCGTTTGTCATAGACGTTGTAGGCATCGCCCCTGGTTGATTCCTTTATCTCGATGTCGGTGCCGTCCGGGAAGAGGCCCCAGGCGGCGGCGCCCATGTTCTCAAGCATGTTCTCCACCCGCTTGAGGTCATCCTGGTTCTGCGAAGTGGTCTTGCCGATACGGATGGGCATACCGAAGATTTCACCGAAGACGTCCCAATAGGCCGTCATGTTCTTTTTAGATATGGAGTGCGGGGCGCATTTCAGCAGCAGTCCCAGGTCATAGCGGTCGCCGACCTCCACGCACCAGTCCGATATGGGACCGCTGCGGAAGTCGATTCCGCGCTTGATGTCGTCGCCCGGCTCGCGGAGCAGCACCCCGTACTCCGGGATGACGTGCCGGCGCGGCACCAGCTCCACGTCAGAGAACCGGCGCACGCCGTTGTCATCGACGATGACGTCCCCCAGCTGGATGAGCGAGTGTCCCCAGAAACGGCTATCCAGGGCGTCAGCGATGAAATCGTAGAACCACTGGCTTTCAAAGGTCTTCTGCGCCGCCTCATCCTCATTCCCCTTGGCATCCCTAATGACAAAGGCTTTCAGGAGGGTTTTGCCCACGCGCTGCGATATGCAGCCGGTAAGGTGCAGATCCACCAGGGCGTCCGTATAGATGGAATATAGGTTGCCACGGCGCGGGTTCTCTACATTCAGGGCCTGCTGCCACGCTGCGCGCCACTTGGCCACGTCCTGCTTGGTGAGGCTCTGCGTCTTCTGGTCCAGGAGTAGAAGGAGGCTCTTGCGTTTCTGGACGCTGCCGCCTTCGTCGTTGTTTTTCCTGGCGGCGAGCAAAAGGGATTCCAGGGTTATCTGTTCGGGCGCCGGGGATGGTGCCGACCTATGGAAGAAAGGTAATTTGAAAGCCATTCGATAAGCGTTTGAATGTTGGTTAATAGTCGTATCCCTGGCGGGGCATAGACCCGAATTTCATCACGTCACCGGATCCGGAACCGCTGCCGCCGTCCCCTTCCTGATATTTCGGGAAGTCCGGGGTAAAGGCGCCTTTCTGGATGTCTTTGAGGCGTGAAATCGCGTTGTCATATAGCGTCTGCCTGGTGTCGTTCCCCATGAACTGCGGCAGCCACATTCCAAGGTAATACAGGGCGATGCTGACGGTCAGCTGCACAAGCAGCGGGTTCCGGTCTTCCCCTTCGGCGGCAAAGGCCGCATCGATGTCGTAACGTGAGCGGACGTAACCGGCAATCTCTTCAACGGCGATACGCTCCGCCTTCTGGCGGATTTCTTCGCTGCTTTGGGTGATGACGGTGAGGTCATCCGGACTGGTTACGACGCTGTAGTCTTCTGTCTGCAGGAACATTCGGCTATTTGGTATAATAGATTGCCTCTTTGATAATATCCTCCGGCTTTACGCCTTTCTTATAGACGCCCTGGGCGGTGAGGGCGCGGATCTTCCGCTTGCTCACGCAGTAGGGTTTCCCGTCGAGCACGATGACGAAACGCCTTTCCCCGGTGTACTTGGCAATTCTATTGGCCTTGCGTACCTGGTGGCGGAAACGGGCGGCGAATACCACCGCCTTGAAAAACTGTTTGATTTTCTCTACCATACGTTTTTGGAGGTTTTGCGCATACCGAAAACGGGCTTAAATTCCCGCTGACGCACACGCTGTTGAAGAATATAGATGGCGCCTTCGTCGGCATCCGGGGCATCGTCGTGCCCGCTCATACCCTTCTCGAAGGCAAGTGTCTGCTCCAGCCCGGCCTGCATGTCCGGGTCGTCGCGCATCTTTTCGTTGTAGTACACAAAGCCACGTTCCCACAGCGGGGAAATGGCTTCGATGCGCTGGAATTTGTCCGGTTTCTTGCGCCGGTCCGCACGGATGGGTAGCTGATACCCCCGGAGTTTGCCTTCCCTGGTGAACTCATCAAGCAGGGTATCCTGCAGGAAATTCGCCTCGATGTAATACTCACAGACAGCGCCGGCCGCAATCATCGTCTCGTGCAGGTCGTAGAACCAGCGGACCATCTCCGCCACGGAGCACTGCCGCACAAACGCCTTGAGGTGGTGAAGGTCCGTGCCGATCTTGCCCCACAGCTTGATGGCCTTGAAGTCGTTTTTGGTGGAACTCTTGAAAGAGGGGTCGCAGTAGGCCACAAGGCAGTCGTATTTCGCGAGCGGCAGCGGCTTTATCCACTTGATCCAATCGTTGCGAAAGACGGCGCCCTCGGTTATGGGGTTATTCATCATTTCCCGCTGAAAGGAGATATAACCCATAAACTTTGCCTGTGCCTGGATTTCTTCGATGGTCCACTTTTCTTTCCAGGACGGTTCCCCGTTTTTGTCGATGGCGTTGACCTCCGAAACGACTACGCCCTTGGATGCAAGGAAATTCGCCAGAACGCTGTTTTTGCCGATGAGGTTGCCGACCATAATGAAGCGCCCGCGCCCGCCGTCAAGCGTTCCGAAAAGGGCCTCCTTGACCCATTTCGTGAGCCTTGCGACACGCTCCGGATTGTTCACCAGCTCGTCATCGTCGAGGTCGTCTATGACCACGTAATCGGGGCGGTGGCTCTTGTGCCGGAGCCCTCGCGGGGACTGCCCGCGGCCGCGGGCGAAGAAAGCCACGTCATCCCTGGTGATAAATTTCCCGTCTTGCCAGGACCCTTCGCATTTCTGCGGGCCGAAGTCGGCAATATACCGCTGGTTGAACTCCAGTTCCGCCTGAATGTCTCCGAGCAGGGTGTTGGCATTCTCTTCGGACTTGCCCACCAGGACCATGCAAAACAGTTCCTTCATGGCTTTCAGCCACATGGGTATGAAGATGTCGAAGTGGGTGCTCTTGGCGTGGCCTCGGGCCCACTTGGCGCCGTACTGGATAGTCCGGTTTTTCTTTATGGTGTTGGCAGCCTTGATATGGAACGGGGCGCACTCGGTGTGCTTGCCGGTGGCCAGGTCATCGGTATAGTGGGGGAAGTAGTAATTGACAAAAGCGGCGTAATCAGACAGCAGGCGCTTGATGCGGGCACGCTTCTGCGCGGTCGTCTCCTGGGTGGGCACGACCGTATTGTTCTGCACCGTTTCGCACCAGTGCTTCCACTCCTGCAGGGCTTCTTTCCTGGATACCTGGGACGCCATACGCTAAACGACCATTTTGTTGCCGAGCATTTCGAGGATGTACTTGTTCTGGTACTTGTTGACCATCTTACGGAACTCGGCGGTGATTTCCGGGTCGGTCTCGGACTGGTACTCAAGCCATTTGCCGAAAGCCATGAAGCACTCGATAAAGTCCACGACGGACGCCTCTTTATCGAGCTTGTTGATGGTGGAAGAGAGTTTCGCGAGCTGGTCCGCAATACCGCTGGCGGAGGACAGGTTTTCCCCGTCCAGGTCGCCCAGCTTTTCCGCAAGTTTATTGATGGAGCGCAGCACGTTGTTGACGACTTCCTTACGGGTAAGCGACTGCGCAGCACGTTTCTCGCCCCACATCCCTTCACGGGCCCAGGCGCTTACTGTGTTTGCGGAAATGCCGACCTTTTCGGCTATCTCTTTCTGGGGGGTACCCTGCATAAAAAGGGCTTCGGCAAAGTCCTTTTTCTCTTGGTTAGCTCTGTTTGCCATTCATAGGAATCTTGGTTTAATGTGTTTCAATGGCACAAAAATGACACAATCGGCCCCGAAAGAAAAATAAAGTGTAAATTCTTTACACTCTGTTTGATGATCCCTGCATTTTCCGCCATTTTCGCGCTGTAAAGTATCGCGGAGTGGAGCAGAGGTAGCTCGCAAGGTTCATTCCCTTGAGGTCGCGGGTTCGATCCCCGCCTCCGCTACAAAACCCCTTTTTGCGACCGTTGCGGCGGTGAGCCCCGGCAAGATCCGCCGCAACATTTTTATAAGACAAATGGCGAAAGAAGCAATCATTTCCACAAGTGCGCTCAACTGCTACGGTACGCGGGTGCTCACTTCCGGCGTGGACCTGGAACAGTACCGGAAGAATCCCATCCTTTTATATATGCACAGGCGCGGCGGCCGCGAGGACATGCCCATCGGCATCATCGACAACCTCCGCGTGGACGGCGACATGATCCTTGGCACCCCGAAATTCGACGGGGACACCGAGGCGGAAAAACTCATTGAAGCCAAGTGGGAGCGCGGCACCCTCCGGATGTTGTCCCCCTACATCGACATCGTTGAGACCTCGGAGGATCCGGAGACACTGGTGCCGGGGCAGACCCGTCCCACCGTCACCAAGTCAAAGCTTGTGGAGGTGTCCATCGTGGACATCGGCGGCAACGACGAAGCCCTCCAGGTGAGGCTGTCCCGCGGCGGGAAGGCCCTGACCCTCGCGATGGGGGAAGAGTGCGACGCGCTGCCCCTTCTGAAAAGCAACACCGCCCAGGAGCCGGGACCGGCGCCGGGCACAGATTCAACAAAACCCATTAAAACATCAATCACTATGGAGAAAATCCTTTTGAAACTCGGACTGCCCGCAACGGCCACCGAGGAACAGGCCCTCGCCGCCATCGACGCACTGATGGGCGAGAACAGCCAGATGAAGCTTGCCCGGATCGGCGACGCGGTGGAAGCCGCCATTGCAGAGCGCCGCATCACGGCAGAGAAGAAAGACCAGTTTATCGAGCTGGGCAAGAAAGCCGGCCTTGACGCCCTCAAGGCGAACCTCGCCCTCTTCGAGCCCGCCCCGAAGCCCCTCGATGTCGTAGGCGGCCCCAAGCCCGCCGGCGGCTCCGCTGCCCTCAAGTGGGAGGACATGAGCGGCGAGCAGATCGCAGACCTGCGCACCAACAACAAGGACGAATACATCCGCCTCTATAAGGAGCACTACGGATTCGCCCCCGAAATCTAAGCAACATCAAAACAACATTTAACGCTGAATGAAAAAGCTTTTTGCAATCTTTTCCGTCATCCTGGCGCTCGCGGTCAATACCGCAATGGGTGCCGGTCTCGCCTCGCTTGCGGGGCTGTCCCCGGTTCTCGGAGCCGTGACCCTCAACGGCGTCGGCTTCATCGCCGGTGCCCTTAACCTCATGCCCGAAGGCATCGCCCGTGCCGGCATCTTCACCGAGATCTGGACCGGCGAGCTCATCAAGGCTTTCCGCAATGAAGATTCCAGCGTGGGCTGGTACAATGCTATCCGTAGTTATGACCAGTACGTGAAGCATGATGTCATCCACTTCGTTGACCTGGGCGGGGATCCTACCGTGCTTGTTAATAACACCTCCTACCCTCTTGAGATTGAGGAATTGGCAGACGGCGACAAGGCGGTTTCCCTCGACAAGTTCCAGAGCAAGCCCACCCGCATCACCGATGACGAACTGCACGCCAGCTCTTACGATAAGATGGCCGTCGTTATCGAGAAGCACAAGGAGAAATTCGATGAGGTGAAGTACAGCCGCGCCATCCACGCCCTCGCCCCTGCGACCAATACTGCAAAGACCCCGGTCCTCAAGACCACCGGCGAGGCTGACGCCAACGGCCGCAAGCGCCTTACCCGCTCTGACATCATAGCCCTCAAGAAGGCTTACGATAAGATGAGGATCCCCAAGGCGGGCCGTATCCTGGTTCTCTGCGCCGACCATGTGGCCGACCTCCTGGAGGCCGATCAGAAGTTTGCGAACCAGTATTACAACTATGAGACCGGCAAGATCATGAGGCTCTACGGCTTCGACGTCTATGAGTACGATGACACGCCTCTCTACGCGCTCGCAACCCTCAACAAGGTCGCATACGGTGCCGTCGCCGGCGAAGGCGATATGCAGGCTTCCGTGGCCTTTACCACCAAGCGTGCCATGCGCGCCAACGGCTCCACCAAGAGCTACCTGAAAGAGGCGGCAGACGATCCGCAGAACCAGGAGAACCTGTTCTCTATGAGGACTTATTCCATCTGCCTGCCGCTCAAGGCCGAAGGACTCGGCGCCATCGTCAGCGACGTGGCCGAAGTTGAAAACAACGGTTAACCAAAACTGAACGGCCAGAATGAAAAGGGAGCTGAAATACCTTGTTATTCACTGTACTGCCACGTGCGAAGGACGCGAGGTGACAGCCGACGAAATCCGTGCGTGGCATACAGCTCCTGAACCCAAGGGGCGCGGATGGAAACAGGTAGGATACACAGACCTTTTCCATCTGGACGGCAAGAAGGAAAGACTCGTTGACAACAACGAAGACGCCTGGGTGGATCCCTGGGAGATCACGAACGGCGTAGCCGGATACAACAGTGTCAGCAGGCACATCGTCTATGTCGGCGGGTATGCCGGCAAGGTCGAAACTGACCCGAAGACCGGTAAGAAGCGCTATGTCATCGCAACGGATTCCAGGGGCCACAAGATAGCGGCAGACACCAGGACGGACGCCCAGAAAAAGGCGATGGCGGACTATGTAAGAGAATTCCACAAGAAGCATCCCAACGTCCGCATCGTAGGTCACCGGGACTTTCCCAATGTAGCTAAGGCTTGTCCGTCCTTTGATGTCGCCTCCTGGCTCAAGGAGATAGGCATAGAACAATAGCTGAATGGAACATGTTACCACGATCATCCTTGCCATTATAGCCATCGTCGAGGCGCCTCTGACAGCCTGGATCTCTTCCAAGCTCCTGAAAGGGAAGTACCAGGAAGAAATCAAGAAACTGCACGAAGAGGTGCGCACGATGCAGGAGGACGTCCGGTCCCGTGAGCTCACCAATGACAAAACCGTCATCGAGATGACAATGAAGTACGTTGTGGAGCCCGTGAAGATTGAAATGATGTCCATGCGCAAGGAAATAGGAAAACTGAAAAATGCAATCGAGAAAATACCTACTTGCCCCCATTCTGCTACTTGCCCTGTCACTGCAGAGCTGCGGCGCATTGAAGACGCTGACGCAACGCCAGGAAAGCCTGGAAGAAAGCGCAAGGCTCCAGGCGGAGCAGATCCGGAGCCTTGAGCAGACCGTCTCCGCTGTCCGCGAGGATGTCTCCACTATCCGGACACGCGCCACGCGGGAAGTCCAAACCGACAGCTCCGCATTTGTCGAAGTGGTTACGGAGGTATTCGATACCACCCAGCCCACCGACAGCGTGACCGGCACCCCGCCCCTCAAGGAGCGGACCACCGAAAGGCGGAACGTGGGGACCAAACGCAACGAGACCGCTGCGGCAACGAGCCAGACCGACACGAAGACCCGGCAGACGGAGGACATCCGGACCGAAGCCTGCAGCGAAACAACCTTGCAGGCCGATTCGCAGATGCAGTCCGAGGCACATACCGAGACGACGCAGAAACGGGGCCTGAACTGGTGGCAGAAAACCCTGTGCGGCATTGGAGGGGCAACCCTCGCGCTGCTCCTGATATGGGTAATCTTCCAAGTGGTCAAACACTATTTGAAACCTTTATAAACACTGTGCAATGGCAAACAATAAATCCAAATTCTCGAAGAAGGCCGCGGCTGTGTTCGCTGCCTACCCTGAATTGAAAGAGGTGCACATCACCTCTGACGGCACAGCTTTCCCCGGACTTTGCGATGCCAAGAACCACGCGAAGACCCTCAAGAGCAAGACCGTCGAATCCTTCCGTAAATCCCAGGCCGAACCCTATGCAAGGGTGGAAACCCTTGATGGTGGCCAGATCGTAACCGTAAAGGAGAACTAAGCGATGCAGAAACTGAACATCACCAGAACCAACGGCAACGTGCCCCGCAAGCTTGCCGGGGAGGACCACATTTCCGGTCTCCTGTTCTACAGCAACACTCTGCCCACCGGCTTTACGGCCAATGACCGCATCAAGCCCGTTTCGAGCATCGAGACGGCGGAGGCCCTCGGCATTACCGCCGACGCGGAAGCGTGGAACACCAAGGTGCTCCATTACATCCTTTCCAGTATCTTCAACATCAACCCAGGCATCAGCCTGTATGTGAGCATCCAGACCCCGACTGCGAACAACCCGACTTTCTCGGAGATCAAGGCCCTGCAGAACTTCGCGGGCGGCCGTCTCCGCCAGATTGGCGTATGGGACGGTACCACCGCTTTCTCTGCCGCCAACCTCCTTGCCCTGAAAGCCGTGCGCACCGCGCTTGAGCAGCAGGACAAACCCGCCCTCATCCTCTATGCCCCCAAGGTGGCGAACATCACCGAGCTGCCGACCAACGTATCCGGTACCGCCCCGGGCGTCGCGGTGGTCATCGGCCAGGACGGCGCAGGCGTGGCCGCCACGCTCATGGCATCCGGCGGCAACGGTCACCCCTCCGTTACCGCCCTCGGTGACCTTCTGGGCGCCGTGTCGCTCGCGTCCGTGCATGAGTCCATCGCCTGGGTCGAGAAGTTCCAGACCGGAATCTCCGTGCCCGCTTTCAGCGACGGCAAGCTCTTCCGCGATCAGGACACCGCCCTCATCGAGCAGCTTGACACTGCCCGTTATCTCTTCCTGGTGACTTACGACGGCTATGCCGGTTCGTACTTCAACGACTCCCACGTCATGGATACGGCCATCAGCGACTACGCCTATATCGAGAGTGTCCGCACGATGGATAAGGTGTGCCGCGGCGTCCGTGCCTATACGCTGCCGAAACTCGGTCGCCCGCTCAAGGTGGACGCTTCCACCGGCCAGCTGGAAACCCACGTCGTGGAAGACCTCCAGACCACGGCTAACAAAGCCCTGGAAGACATGGAGAAAGCCGGCGAACTCAGCGGCTACAAGGTCGAGATTGACCCCGACCAGAATGTCCTTTCCACTTCCGAGGTGGAAATGGTCATCAAGCAGGTGGGCGTCGGTGTAATGCGCAAGCTGAACATCAAGATCGGCTACACCTTGAGTGTATAACATCAAAAACCGAAGACAATGAACGGAATTCCACTTATCAACGGCGTAGAATACAGCTGGGGTGACATCGTTTGCGCCATCAACGGCAACCCCGTCGTGGGTATCACCGGCATCCAGTATGAGGATGACCAGGAGGTGCAGAATAACTACGGCGCCGGGCGTAACCCGGTCTCCCGCAGCAAGGGACGCATCACCCCTTCCGCCAAGATCACCCTTTATGTGAGCGAGGTGCTCGCCATCCAGAGCCAGGCCCCCACCGGACGCCTGCAGGACATCGCGCCTTTCGACATTACGGTTTCCTATATTCCCGAAGACGGAAAGATCCACACGGACAAAATCCGCAATTGCCAGTTCAAGAAAAATTCCCGCGACTGGAAAGAGGGCGACATGAACCATGAGGTCGAACTGGATCTTATTCCTTCGCACATCGATTGGGGCAGACTTGCCTAAACCAACGTATCATCAACCGCAGGGGCGGTGCACAGCCGCCCCCGCTTTTAACCATCGGAGCATTATGAATAACAAGGAAAACAACTTCAAGGAAATCAACGGCGGCGTCACCGCCGAACAAATCAGCGCCTGGAAGAATCAGCACGGGCGCATCTCCGAGGTCCGCGTATCGGACCCCGAAACCCAGGAAACCCATATCGGCTACTTCAAACGTCCGGACATGAAGACGATGGAGGCCGTTAGTGCCACGTCCAAGACCAACGAGCTGCGCGGGTCGCAGATTCTCTTTGACAACTGTTGGCTCGGCGGCTCCGACGTTCTCCGTAATGACGCCATCATGAAGATGGAAGGGATGGCCGCCCTGGGGGATCTCTTCGGGAAGGCTACCCACGAGTTAAAAAACTTGTAGAGGCATACCGGCTTGGCGATGACGAAGACAAAGAAGATCCTTCGGCCATAGCCAAGGGGTGTGCCTTGATAAGGGCCGTTTTCGGGATTGATCCGACAACGCTAAGCCAAGAGGAATGGGCGATGCGGTTTCAGGAAGCCGTATGGGTAGAAAACAAGAGGCTGGAGAGTTTGGCGAAAGTCCTGGTGCAGCTGTTGGCACCGGCAAAGGGTTAAGCCCGGTTCTCTTTCTTCTGGAAGAATTCGCCGAACCAGTATTTGAAAAGTACCACCACGAAACCGATCAGACCGATTCCGAAGAGAACTGAAATTACAACTGATATGATTCCGGCAATCATGATATAGCCCCTTTACAAGAGCAAATATACAAATTTTTTGCCATAAACAAAAAAAATGAGCAGCTATTCCTTCAATTATTCCTTCAATGTTTCAGGCAACTGCAATTCGGCTGTCAAGGAGATTGCCGGCAATGTTGAGAGCCTGAATAAGAAGATACGAAGGACTACCGGGTTCTTCGATGAAATGAGTGCGAAGCTGCTTTCATTTACTCAGGCGACCCAGGCTTTCCAGAACCTCAACCAGGCAATCCAGGACATCAATGCCCCTGGTGCAGCGCTCAACGCCTCAATGGCAGATCTTGCCGCCATCTCCGGTGCCGCAGGTGAGGAATTAAAGACCATCGAGCGGTACGCCAGGAATACGGCAAAGACCTTCGGCATCTCCGCGTCCCAGGCTGTTGAATCCTATAAGCTGCTCCTGTCGCAGTTGTCCCCGGAACTGACAAAGAACTCCGAGGCCCTCAACGCGATGGGCACCCACATTGCAACCCTCAGCAAGACGATGGGCGGCGATGCCAGGGCGGCCGCGGAGGTTCTCACTACCGCCATGAACCAGTACGGCGTATCCCTTGCCGACCCTATGGAGGCAAGCAGGAAGATGGGCGAAATGATGAATATCATGGCTGCCGCAGGCCGTGAGGGTTCTGCCGAACTCCCGGCTATCAAGGTTGCCCTTGAGCAGTGCGGTATGGCAGCCAAAGCAGCTGGCGTTTCCTTTGCGGAGACCAACGCCGCCATCCAGGTACTTGACAAAGCCGGCAAGAAAGGCAGCGAGGGCGGTGTGGCCCTGCGTAACGTCATGACCACCCTTGCCCGCGGCCGTTTCCTCCCCAAGGATATACAGAAGGAACTGTCCGCTGCCGGGGTGAATATCAACAAACTAACCGACAACTCCAAGAGCCTGACAGAGCGCCTGCGTCTGTTGCAGCCGGTAATGCGGGATCAAGCCCTTTTCAGTAAGTTGTTCGGGCGCGAGAACGTCAATGCCGCTATGGCCCTGGTACAGGGCATCGATAAGGTGGACCAATGGACGGAAGCTATATCCGGGACTAATACCGCCGTGGAGCAGTCCCAGATCATCATGGAGACCTATAACGAGAGACTTGCACGTGTCCAGGCGAGGTTTGACGACTTGAAGATTTCCATATTCAAGGCGACCGGGGACATGGGAGTGTGGTTCACCGTTATATCCCAGGCTCTTATCCCGGTATCGCAACTTGTCCCCTTGTTCTGGGGCCTATTCAAAGCTATGGCCGCCGTCAAAGCCCTCGATTGGGCGGGGATGTGGAAGAAGACACTGGCAAGCATCGTGGCCGTCCAACTTCGAATGAATATCTTTAAGTATAGTTGCGTCACTGCTGGAGGGGCATTTCAGTTATTCCGGGTGATGGCCGTGAACGCGTGCCGGGCGGTAGGGGTGGCTATTATGAACATCCCGATTGTCGGATGGATTGCCGCCGGTATTGCCGCCGTTATCGCGCTTATCCGGCTTCTGTGGAACAAATGCAAGGGTTTCAGGGTGGCTGTCTTTACCGCTCTGGAGGGCCTCAAACGGATTGGTAGTGTTATCTGGGAAGCTATTCAGGCAGTTGTGCAGCGCATTGTAAACGTTGTCAAAGGCGTTGTTAACAAGGTTAAGGGCTTCATATCCGCAATTGTTTCCGCCATCAAGTCGGCTATCCAGAAGGTGAAAAGTTTCTTCTCCAGAATCGGGGAATGGGTTTCTGGGATCTTCTCGAAGGTATGGGATAAACTTTCAAAGTTCCTTTCCCCGTTTGTTGAGGCATTCCGGAAGGTGGCCAATAAAGTCAAGGGCTTTTTCTCCAGGATATTCAACTGGTTCACGGATAAACTCCACGCAGTTATAAACTGGTTTATTGATAAATACAACTGGCTCGCCCGAAAGCTTGGATTTGACGAAATTGCAAGACTTGGGCGCGAGAAAGCGGAAGAGAGTTGGGCAAAGGATCATCCTGAGCCAGGGGATGAATTCACGATGCCGGCATACGCTGATGCCGATGCCGCGGGTGGGGGCGGGGATTCTGGCGCGGACCCGATTGCCGGAGGTGTCAATGGCATAGGCGGCAGCGCCGACAAATCGGACCACATCAAGAATGTCACCATCACCATTGACCGGCTCATCGATAAGTTCACCATCGAGACCACAAACCTGCACGAAAGCAAGGAACGCATCCGGGATATGGTCGCGGAGGCCCTTCTTTCCGCTGTGAATGACGTAAACCTCGCCGTATGATGACAGACTACAACCTCCATATAAGCATCGGGGATGCGCGTTTTGTAGCCGCTGCCATCGGGCAGCAGGCCCGCGCCCGCCTGTACCTGTTCGGCGCAAAAGCCGGGGCCGGCGAAGACCAAAACGGGAACCGCAAGACCGGGTACGGGCTCAGCCTGGTTGAACAGCAGCCCCTTCCGTCCGTCCAGAGAACCGGCGACCTGCCCATATCGCTTGCCGAAGACGCGCAGGCGGCCGCGGACTATTGGCTCGGTCGCTATACCCTCACGGATCTTGTGGTGCGCGTACCGGGCGAAGGCGTCCTGCTGATAAACGATGCAGTTGTCAGTATCTCTAAACAGAAGGAGATTGTTAAAACCGCGCTTGTGGGGCGTGCCGGCACCATCAAGGAATATATCACCGACGGGGACTATCAGCTAACCATCAGTATTGGGGTGGTGGCCGTGGACGCGATGAACAAGCCTATAGACCAGTACCCGGAGAAAGCAATGTCCGTGCTTCGCAAGATCTTCGAGAAGGATGAATCGCTTGAGGTCAGCAGCGCCTTCCTGGACGTGTTCGGCATCAACCGGATGGTTGTCACGGGGTTCAGCGCATCCCAGATGACATACAGCAACCGCCAGACGATAGAGGTGTCCGCCCTGTCGGATGACGACTATATCATACAGTCAACGGACTATTAAACGGCGTTTGAACTATGCTTAAACTCTGTGCAAAGGTGGAAATAAAGAGTGCGAAAACGTGGACCTTCACGAAGATCACCGCGTGCGAGATCGTGCGCGATATGGACGCGCTCACCTCCACCTGCACGCTCACCCTTCCGCGTAAAACCCAGTGGCAGGGCGAGACCTCCAACCCGCTGCGCCGCGGGGACCCGGTCACGGTGTGGCTGGGTTATGATGACTACCTGCAGCTGGCCTTCAAGGGTTATATCCTGCAGAAGGGGTTCAAGGCCCCGCTGGTTATCAAGTGCGAGGATGAAATGTACAGCCTCAAGCAGTCACCGGCTACGAAAAAGACCTATTCCAGCGTCACCCTGGAAACCCTCCTGAAAGACCAGAACTTGCCTTGTAAGGTCAAGGTCCTGGGCGAGCAGAACGTTGGCCAGTACAGGGTTAACGTGGAGACGGTGGCGGAGCTCCTGGGACACTTGAAAGAGAACAGCATCCGGGCATTCTTCCGCCTCGATAACGGGGAGCCGGTGCTTTACTGCGGCGTCCTCTTTGAGCATAACGCCGGGCTTGCCCAGGTGTTTGAGACCGGCGTAAATATCATTTCAGACGAAAGCCTGGATGAGCAGAAGGCGGAGGATGTGAAGATAAAGCTTAAGGTCATATCCTTGCAGCCGGACAATAAGAAAATCAAGGTCGAAGTGGGAGACAATGGCGGAGACCGCCGGACGGTCCACTGCTACGGCAAGAATGAGCAGGAGGCCAAGGCCTGGGGCGAACAGGAACTCAAGCGCCTCAAGCGCGATGGCCTTACAGGATCCTTCACCACCTTCGGTGCAAAACTCCTGGATTGCCTGGACATCGTGGGTATCAAGATCGACGGTGAGAAAAAGGGCAAGTACCAGGTACAGAAGAATACCATCACCTACGGCCCCGGGGGATTCCGGCAAGAGGTGACACTTGGAGCGAGGGCAGCACAATGAATATTGCTGACATCATAAAGAGCATTGCCCGGGACGGCGGAGAATTCTATCACAAGATCTGCACTGTGGACAGCGTGGATGAGGACGCCCGCACCGTTGACTGCACGCCCATCGACGAAGGAGCGCCGCTTATCGGTGTGAACCTCCAGGCGAACCAGGGCAACGACTGCGGCGTGGTCCTTTTCCCGGCCGTGGATTCTTACGTCCTGGTTGGCTTTCTTTCGCCCGCTGTGGCCGTCGTACTGCTCGCGGATGAAATAGACAAGGCGGAGGTTACGATCGGCGATAACAAGGCCGTTATGGACTCCGACGGTGTAGAACTTACCACGAAGAAAGTGACGGTCACCGTGACGGACAGCAAAGTGAGCATCGATGCGGACGGCACCACGCTTGAACTGGAAAAGAACAAAACAACCTTCAACGGCGGAAGCGAGACGATGGCCAACGCCAACGACCTCAAGCAGCAGCTTACCACAATGTCCGGACGCATCGACGCAATCATCAATGCCTTTTCATCGGCCGGGATTGCCCCGATGGACGGCGGGGCCACGTTCAAGGCCTCCCTGATTGCCACGCTTGCCCCGCATCTGGCAAACAAAGAGAACTTTGCGAACATTGTTGACAATAAGATAAAGCACTGACAATGGCATTTGACAAAAATAAGATAACGCAGCAGCTTGTGGCCGGCTTCGGGAAGATTACTTCGGAGGCCTCTGCCCAGAATCCCGCGACGAAGATAGTGGCCGACACCATTGCGGCCGCCATCGAGACGGCGCTTGCCGACGTAAAAGTCACCGGCTCTGCAACTGTTGACGGCAAGACAGGAACCATTAGCGGACAATTGCAATGATAGGCTTGATTATAGACGTTGATTCGGGGGACCTGCTCATACAGGGCGGGGCTCTTGCCCTGGGCGAGACCTCGCAGCAGGCCATCGAGCACGTAATCCGCGCCGGGCGCGGTGAATTCCGCGAGGTCCCCCTTATCGGGGCTGAGGTGGCCCGGATGCGCCACGGGCCGGGCTCGCGCCTGTGGTGCGCCGCTGCAAAGGACATGTGCCGGGCTGCCGGCATTCCGGTTAACCGCGTGAGTATTGAAGACGAATCGACAATAAAAGTTGAGTAATGAAGATAGCAGTATCAGACAGGCAATGTATTGCCGACATAGCCCTGCAGGCGTGCGGGTCCCTGGAAGCCGTCTTCGCCATCGCGGAGCGCAACGGCCTCGCCATCACCGACGATCTGGCGGTGGGTCGCGTGCTTGATTATGAGCTCGCGGATCTGCTCGACAAACAGGTGGTGCGCCGGTATGAGGCCGATTCCGTCATCCCGGCGGTGGCCGCCAGCGACGCCCTGGTCCTTTCGCTCATAACGATACCCGTAGAGCCTACCGGTATTGAGTCCGTTGTCGTGGCCGCAGATAAGGCCGCCCCGGTCACTTTGGCTAAGATATTTACCAATCAGTTTGATGTACAAATGGCTTAAAACTTTTTTACAATGAAACAGGAATTTAACACCGCTGCCCATCGCGAGACTGCGATTACCATCCGCGACGCGATTATGGCAAAGAGCGTGACCGCTCAGATGGTAGGCGGCACGATGCTCGCCCTGGTGGAGGCTTCGGGCGAAATAATTGAGGCCCTCGGCAACTTGGAGACGGAACGTGTCACCGTCAAGGTCAATGCCTACGATGGCACCCAGCGCGTCAGCGTGGCCGGCGCCAAGGTTTACATCGACATCTTCTGCAATAGTGGCGTGCCGAACTTCGCGGTGCCCCGTAAGGAGGTGGAAGTGGATGAAAACGGCGAAGTATCCTTTGAGGTTTACAAGGGATTCAAGTATGCTGTATTCTCAAAGCTTACCGGCCTTTCCGCATCCTTCCAGCTTACCTACGAGGCCTGCCAGGATGCAAGGACTATTGAGCTTTGGCATTTCCCTATCGGGGTGTTTATGCTCGGCCGCGTAGGTTACTATAACGAGGATACCGATCAATATAGGTATGTCCCTTATGTAACAAGTGGATACAGTTCGGACCACTCTTCCGCCCAGGAGTGGGATATGCAGGAGGGGGAAACCACTGATGAAGATTACTACGACAGTATTCTTGTGGCAACGGCCGAAACGGCCTTTGCCATTGACCAAAACACCAAGGCAGACAGCACGATGCCTTGGGTGGGTAATCGCTATTACGGCAAGCTTATCCCTGCACTTCCGGCATTCAATGATCACACTTGCGAGGACTGGGAAGCGGCTCAAGCTGCTGCACGCGCAGATTATAACGGGAATCTTAACACCGCAAAGATTCTGGAGTTCTGCCGGGACGCAAAAGCGGCTGAGTATTGCGCCAATGTCTGGGCAGCGTATAACAGGCAGCTGTTCCTTCCGTCTGCCGGCCAACTGTACTTGATGTATCTGAATAAGGCTGCAATCAACGCTATTATGACAGATGCCAATGATGAAGGTGGGCTTGAGTTTGACCTGCTCGATAATAACTGGTATTGGTCATCCACCCAGTATGATGAGTGGTGCGCGTGCTACGTGCGCCTCGGCGATGGTGGCACGGGCAACGGCAGTCGTAGCGACCGCGGCTTCGTGCGTGCGGTCTCCGCTTTTCATGATTATTCTTCTTAATCTTTCAGCCTTTCCTCCGCGTCTCTCTTAGGAGGGACGCGGAGCGAAAAATTTTTGGGAGAATCAGAAAATCAGTAACTTTGCATCCGGGTATGACAGACAGCAACAGAACTCAGCAGACAGCCGCCGACCAGCGCGTTTACAAGAGGGCCTTCGAGCTCGCAGACACCCTGTGCGCCCAGGCCGACAACGTGCCGGTCAAATGGCGCCGTGTGCTGTGGGAAAAGACGCTGGACGTAGCAATGGACCTTCTGGCAAGGATTGTCTATGCTTATGATGAGAAAGCGCCTAAAACAAGGCTTGCGCACCTTGACAGGGCGCTCAGTCAATTCACGGTGCTCAATACATACATATCCCTTTGTAACAGGCATCAGGTGCTGCCGTTGCAGAAACAAACGAATATAGCTGAACTTATGACTGATATTTCCCAACAATTAGGCGGCTGGAGAAAAGCCACAGCCAGAATGATTACGAGTGTGTAAGCGGGTGGCCCGGCGGCCACGGCTTCCGGGCGGGAGCAATTTTCTTAATGAAAAGGTCTGCGTACTCTCATTTAGAGTTAAGAACAAGGCAACCGCAGAATACCGGGCACGGAGTGGTGCGCGTGGAACGTGAACCTCAACAATGGTAACACGAACAACAACAATCGTAACAACAACAACTACGTGCGGGCGGTCTCCGAATTTCATTTGAAGATGGAAAACACAACAATGGGAAATATCAGCATAAGTTTTTCAAGTCTCCTGGACGCATACCAGGACTGCAAGCGCAACAAGGCCAGCACGCCCAGCTGTGTAGCCTTTGATATGCACTATATGCAGAACCTGGTAGCGCTCAGGGATGAGATAAACGGAGCCGTCTATGAGCCAGGCAAATCCATCGCTTTTGTTGTTCACCGCCCTGTTGACCGCGAAGTCTTCGCTGCTGATTTCCGTGACCGCATAGTCCATCATTGGATTGCCCTCCGTATTGAGCCCCTGCTTGAGAAGATCTTCATCGATGCGTCCTTCAACTGCAGGAAGGATAAAGGAACGCTCAACAGCATTTACTATCTCCGCGACCTCATAAAAGCCAAGTCCCAGGATTACACCCGCGACTGCTGGGTGCTCAAATGGGATTTGAAGGGCTTTTTTATGTCGATTAACCGCCTGCTGGTATGCGATAAACTCTGCGCGTTCCTGAAAGAATCCTATAAAGAGGATGACCTTGATACGCTGCTCTACCTCTGCCGCGTCACGTTGCTTAATGCGCCGGAAAAGAACTGTGTCCTGCGCGGGGATCCTGCGGAGTGGGACAGCCTGCCGGCAAACAAAAGCCTGTTCACCGTCCCGGATGGCTACGGCCTGCCCATCGGCAACCTCCCTTCCCAGCTGGTGGCCAACTTCCTTCTGAACGATGCCGACCATTACTTGCAGGAGACCCTGGGCATCTCTATCGACCGCTACGTGGATGACTGCGCGGCCGTCGATGAGGATGAGCAGAAGATGCTGCTTGCAATGCCCATTCTGCGGGAATACCTGTGGAAGACGGCAGAGGTCACTATCAACCCGAAGAAATACCAGATACAGCACTTTACAAAGGGCGTCAAGTGGGTCGGCGGCGTAGTGAAGTTTGACCGGCTCTACCTGTCGAACCGCACTGTAGGCGCTGCCTATGACCGCGTTTTCTTCTTTAACCGCTTCGCGGAAAGCCACCCGGACCGGATGAGGAAACAGGTGGAGTATTTCGTCAGCTGCATCAACTCTTATCTGGGCCTTATGGCCCACTTCAACGAATACGGCCTGCGCCGCCGCTTTATCGGTATGATAAGCCCGGCCTGGTTCAAGTATGTCTATTCCACTGGCGACTTTTCAAAGCTCGCCGTCAAAAAGAAGTATAAACACCGTGAGCGTATCAAGACTGCGCTCCGCAAGCAAAGACACAAATCCTTCAACAAACACAAATTGCCGAATGACAGCACGAGATTATTGCGCGGCTGACAAAGCCGTCGCCGTTGAACAATTCAACACCGGTCGCAAAAAGGGTTGTATTGTACGGTTTGATTTCGTACCTGTTGTTAACAAAGTCCCGGTCCAGGGTTCCCGCAAGGGACGCCGCGGCCAGCCCCAGGAGGGTGAAGAGGTCCAGTACCGCGAGGTCCCCACGGACCTTGTGGCCTTCTCCATCCTGGTTTATCCGGAGATTCCGACGCCCGAAAAGGTGGAAGATGACATCCGCGCTGACCTTGCCGTCCGCTATGCCGGCGGGACCGCCCCGGAAATCGACTTTGAGCAGTACCGCACCGCTATCGCAAACCTCTAAGCCCTGCGGATTATGGCACGCTCAATCAACGAAATCAAGGCGGAAATCGCTTCCGCCTTCCTTGCCCAGGATGTCGTGCGCTCCGCGTATGGCCTTGACGACAGCGCCACTTTCGACAAGGCTTTTTCGCCGGTCAGCATCGAAAGCATCCTGTTCTATGTGGTCGCATCCTGCATCTGGGTCGTGGAGTCGCTGTTTGACCGCCATAAATCCGAGGTGGAGGAAAAGATCGAGGCCCTGCGTCCTCATACCCTCCGTTGGTATGTAGCCAAGACTCTTGACTATATGCACAACTGCAAACTGGTCGCCTCTGATGGTATCGTGGTTGCTGACCACTACGATACCACCGGGATGACGGAAAGCGAGATTGAAAAACGGAAGGTTGTGAAGTACGCCGTGGCAAACGAGGTGGACACCCTGGTTTATATCAAAGTGGCCAAGAATAACGCCAATGGACGCCCCACGCAGCTGACGGACAACGAACTTGCCGGGCTCCAGTATTACCTCTCGCAGATCAAGGATGCAGGCGTGGCTATCCGGGTACTCAACGTCCCCGCCGATAAGATGAACGTGGAGCTCCTGGTTCTCTACAACCCCAGCATCCTGAATGCCGAGTATCTTTCCGGTGAAGACGCGGAGCAGGAATACCGCCGCATTCGGTTGTCGCCCATCGACGATGCAGGGACCGATGTCATCGACGAGGCAGTGCGCGGTGTCGTTTCCAAGTTACCGTTCAACGGAGAGTATCGAAACTCCGACCTCATGGCAGCCATCCAGGCCGTAGAGGGCGTGGAGGTGGCTGACATCACTTCCGTAGAGGTGTCCGCCGGCGACAATGAGAATTTCCAGCCCGTGCAGGGCTATCGAAGGCCATACAGCGGCTATTATGCCCTCAATAACCTGGTGGTCAAAGGACGTGCTTATAAGGTGGCAGAATGATATTCAGGGTTGATTTTGACAAATGGATTCTGACGGTTTTGCC
Organism: uncultured Bacteroidia bacterium; assembly: GCA_902791945.1. Taxonomy (GTDB): domain Bacteria; phylum Bacteroidota; class Bacteroidia; order Bacteroidales; family UBA932; genus Cryptobacteroides. The sequence continues at coordinate 23,742 of CADAXR010000002.1, read as the reverse complement.
GTCGTTCCTGAGGCGCAGGGTACTCTTTGCCCTGTGCCGTGCCCTGTGCGCCCCGATCAAGACCTTGTACGGCCGTTTCCTGGACGCGCGGGATGCGCACATCTATAGGCTCACCCACAGCGGACAGGTCTGCTACCTCCGGGCTGCGCTCAATGACGCTTTCCATTCAAAGGGCTTTGACATCGTGGACTACGATGATCAGCGCGGTGAATGGGTTTACGCCAAAGCCGACAATATGGCTGGGCAGCTCAAGGCAAAAGAGGAATCGCCCGATGTCCCGGGGGACGGCGATCCTGTAATGCCAATACTCTATGATGAAACCAGGCTAAACCTTCCGCAGAATTACTTTGTGGTAATGGTGCCCGGCAGCATCTACACTACCCGCCTTGATAAGGTCAAGACCATCGTTGACAAATACCGTCTTCTTTCCAAAACACCCATTTACACACCCATCTGATGAACACAGCGAAATACTTATCAACTCTTTCCGAGAATGGCGGCAACGGCCTGTATCCGTTATCCGTCCAGGCGTTGAACTTTATCCAGGAACAGCTCACCCTGCTCCAGAACATCGCCCAGATCGGCGGCAAGCGTTATGTCCTCGTGGCCCCCACGGCCCAGACGGACGGCATCGTCGTCATCGACGGCGAAGTCCTGCCGTTGCAGGCCACCGGCCGCCCCGGCCCGGGCATTAAGGTTGAGGAAAGCACGGAGGACATCGTGGCCGACGGCGTGACCTACCGCGAGGCACGTGTGCGCCGTTATGCCCGCTACGTGAACACCTTCACCCCGGACACGCCCAACCTCTATTCCGCTTCGGAGTTCAATGCCTTTGCCACGAACATCAACCTCAACACCCGTTTCCAGGACTATGTGGGGCTTGCAGATATGATCAGCAAGTGCCTGCAGGTTGCCATGGGCGTATATACAAGCACGGCCCTTGACGGAGCGAAAGAGAATATCCGAATCCATTGCAAGGCCGGTTCCGCAGTCATCAACGGAGCGGCGGAATACACAATCAACGTGTATAAGAGCGGGAATAAAGTCACCCAGGAGCAGCTGCTTCCGAATATGCAGCGCTATAAGAGGGAGTACAACCCGACCACGAACAAGTGGAGTCCCTGGGTCTTCTGTACGGAGAACCTCCATCTTGAAGTCAAGGTAAAGAACCGCACCACTGTCTATGTCCGCCACGGGGTCATCCCGGAGGGTATCCAGCTGGTTCTGCTGCGCAAGAAACCCCGCGGGGCCAAACGCCGCAGCGGTGGGTACAACGGTTCAAACCAGAACTACCGGGGCAAGGTTCGCAAGCGCCAGCCAAAGAACCAGTACGTGCATTTCAAGCAGATTGTGCTGTCCACTGGAGAGCCAAACAAATGGTATGTGCCGAAATGTATTAGCGTTGCCGGAGAGACCAACCAGAACCTCGTAGGCAAGGAATTGCCGACGCTCTGCCAGTCCCTCATATACGCAGAGAATCAACGTGTCGGACTTTCCGGATTCCAGGAATATGTTTTCCGGATCCAGGGACAGCGCAAGAAAGTCACCTTTAAGGCTGGGCTGGCCAAGAGTGACGCTTCCGGATACGCAAAGATTGCCCTGCAGCTGGCTACCACTTCGGAGAATTCCAAAAGCCCGGGCGGTGAGATTGTGCCGATGAAGTACCGGATCTGGTTCGTGGGGAATGCTATCAGGGTGTCCAATAATACGCGATACCATCAGGCGCTCCGGGGGTTCTCGGTTGAATAGAGGATAAAAAAAAGAGGGGCGTGAAATATCGCTCCTCTGAAAGTCCCTACGCCCGTGGGTCATTATCTGCTTTGAAGGTCACAATATAGATGCTTTGAAGAGACTACGCTCTTTCTCAGTTCAGTGCCTGTTCATAAGGGACCGTCACATGGCGTTTCCCAACCGCCCTACCTACAGATGAATCGCTATCCGCTCTCCAGTGCTGACGACTTCCTTCCATGGTGGGAAAGCATTTGGCAAAACCCACAACTGAGGGTTCCGCACGGCACAAAGATACGAAAAGAATCTGAATTATCAACGCATGAGGGGAAATAATCGAGGTTTTGAGGTATAAAAAGCCTCCAGCCTTTAGCAAGTCATCTCACCGACATACTAAAATAGCAACGCATAGCGAGCCCAGCCGGAGGCTAAACCTCTGTTCGGGCTCGCTTGCATATAGCTTATGTCGGTGAGATAGGGCAAAGGTAAGGATTTTTTATTAACCCACAAACCATTTTCTATGCAGAATGAATCAGTATTACAGTATCCTGGGGAAGATTCTTGCCGAAGGTAAGACCCAGACAAACAAGAAAGGCAACATCAAGTACCTTCTGAATCAACAGATGTCGATGACGCCCGCGGATTTGCTCGACATCTTCGAGAGCCATTCCATCGCCCGAAAAAAACTGCGCGGTGAGCTGGAACTCTTTATGCAGGGCGAAAGAAACGTTGAGAAATACCGCGACATCGGAATCAGCTGGTGGGATTATTGCGGCTCAATCCTCATAAACAGTTATCCCACCTACTTTGAGAAACTTCCCGGGCTGATCCGGAAGATAAACGCAGAGAAACGGAACTCCAAGAATTACGTCCTGTTCCTTGGCTCCACGGACGCAGAGACGAATCAAGCGCCTTGCCTCAGCCTCGTACAGTTCCAGATAGATTGCGGCGAGCTGGTTATTTCCGCGTACCAGCGGAGCAGTGACGCAAATCTTGGTCTTCCTTCTGATATTTACCATTTATATCTCATTTCCCGGCAAATTGACTTGCCTTTGCAGTCAATAACGCTGAACCTCGGAAACGTCCACATATATGAGACGAACATCGAGAACACGCGCAAGCTTCTGGCCGGCGAAGAAAATGTCCGCTTTGAGCTGAACGTTTAAGTCAGTTACGGGACACAGAAAAAGCCTCACGGTCGGAAGATTTGCGAGGCTTTTGAACGTCGATTAAAGGCCGTTTGAAAGCCGCTCAAGCGACGCGGAAAATAATCGGAAAAATTGTACATTTCGTTTTTCAGTTTTGTACATTTCGTTTTTCCGATTATAGGCTGCTACATGCCTTCTGTGAATCTTATCGACATGTTCTGCCGCCTGACCCGGAAATACGAGATGCAGTACTGGACCAATGCAGAGGTAGAGATTTCTCCGCGCGCTTCGCTTGGTCGAAATGACAGCATAGTTGATTTTTCTGAACTGCCGGCTTGCATCAAAGCAAAAAATACCTATATTTGCAGTCCCGTTCAGCCGGACGGAACCAAGGAGAGATGCTCGAGTGGCTGAAGAGGCACGCCTGGAAAGCGTGTGTACCCCAAAAGGGTATCGCGAGTTCGAATCTCGCTCTCTCCGCTTTATTTTTCACCAAAAACCCCTTCTGAACGCATCAGAAGGGGTTTTTCTTGTGTTTTGGTCAAAAAAAGTTGCACCAAAATTGCACCGAGGGGTAATTCTAACTTAATCATCCCTCTCATCGGCACTGCCGCTGGATCCATCGGCCTATATCTTTCTGATATCGGTACAGCAACTGCCTACAAATCCCCAGATTCAAAGTGGTCGAATGGCGAATATCCTTCTGATGGCCTTGGCGTAATATCATAAGAATTCATCGCTGATTCTACTGGTACTGCAGAAGCATAATCCGAAAGCGCCCCTGTGTCTTCCTTGAATCTCACCTGGTCACCATTGAACCGAAGCGGAATGATACCCATCTCTCCGGCTCTATTCTTGGCGATAATCAACTCGGCCCGATCAATGCCATCCTCGCTCAAGCCCAGGAGTGCAGGACGGTGGATGAACAGGACCATATCTGCATCCTGCTCAATGGAGCCGGAATCCCTCAGGTCGCTCAAAACAGGCCGCCCATTTGATGAGCCTTGACGGGACATCAAGTTTCGATTAAGCTGTGCCAGAGCTATGATAGGAATATGCAGTTCTTTGGCAGTTTCCTTCAGCTGCCTGGAGATTTCACCTATCTCCAGAGCGCGATACTGGGCCAATGCAGCAGTAGCGTGCATCAACTGCAAATAGTCGACGAACGCAATCTTGATTCCTTTCTCCTGAACCATTCGCTTGATTTTGGACATGAATTCCATGATGGTAAGTCCAGGAGTCTCATCGATATATAGTGGGGCCTTGGCAGCCTCCCTAAGGGCTTTCTCAAGCAGTTCCCACTCATAATCCTCCATCTTGTCCCTACCTTTTCTCTTCCCGGAGGACAGGCCGGATTCCATACCAATCAGGCGGTCTGCTAATTCAATATCGGCCATCTCAAGGGTGAAGAATGCTGTTGGAATATTGTGATCAATTGCTGCAGCGCTTGCCATATTCAAGGCGATAGCACTCTTCCCGTGTCCTGGACGGGCGCCAATGACAATTAGGTTTCCATCCTGCCATCCGCGGGTGATTTCATCCAAGGACGGGAATCCGGAAGGAACACCGGTAAGCCCCTTTGTTCTCTGAACAAATTGGAGACGGTCGAGGGCTCTGTTCAATGCGTTGCCAATATCGACATATTCACTACGCATATTGCCCTGAACTGCATTGTAGACTTCCGTCTGGGACTCTTCGATGAGTTTGTCCACTTCATAGGTCTCATCAAAGGCTTTCCGGAGGATGCCATACCCGGCCTCAATGAGGTCTCGCTGGATGGTCTTCTGCTGCAGGATCTTCACATAGTACTCCATGTTGGCTGCAGATCCTACATTCTGCGTAAGGTTGGCCAGCGTGGTCGGACCACCTATCTCTTCCAGGGTGCCATCGGTCCGCAATCTATCGGCCACGGTTGTGATGTCAACTGCGCTTCGATGGTTAAAGAGCCAAGAGATGGCTGCAAAGATGGGCCGGAGTTTGGGGTTGTAGAAGCTCTTCTCTTTGAGAGAACCTACCGCTTGGTATAAGCACTCCTCATAGAGCATCATCGCACCGATAACTGCTTCTTCTGCCTCCGGTGCCTGGGGCGGCTTATGGCCGATTTCGGCCGATGCCATCTGAACCGCATCGATGGATGCGGCTCCTTTTCGTGTATTTTTAGCCATGTTATTTAGTGTTTCTCAAGGGCAAATATAGGCCCGGGAAAAGCCAATCCCAAGCATTGTTTAGAACTATTTCATAAGTTCTTACTGCCTTGATTATAGGCAAGTTATGCTTGTTGAAAAGCGCCTGTTGAAAGTGTTGAAATGTTAACAACTTATCGGCTTTATCCCAGGCCTATCAAATCATTCCTTTCCCAGTGCTTCAGCTATACTGCAGATGGCGTGGATGTCCTGATATTTCTCCTTCAGGTTGTGACAAATGGTTATGGTGATAGAATCTTCTTTGGACTTGTCATAGACATAGTCTTCACCCAGGATGTCCTTCATGGGGATGGGCTCTGAGATGAAGGTGTACATATTCTCTCCGAACACTACTTGATCCTCATCCGGATACGGGTAATAGAACGTGAGTGTCCTTCCTGTCTCCTTATGATGGATTTCAAAAGATCCAAATCCATCAACGTCGTCCGGGTCGTAGAACATGTTGGTGATGCCAACGACGAAGTAACCATCCAGATCGGCCGGAATCTTAATGAGGGAATAAGCGCTATCGTCTGTTTCAAATTTGAATCTCTCTTCATCCAGAGAGCGCAACACGTTGACAAGGACATCAACCGTTTCTACATTAGGGAGGTCGTTTTCGTCCGCGGAAGATATCTCTTCGATGATGTCATCTTCTGGACTCTCCGTTTTGGAGAATTCAACGACGTAGCGGTCTGTGCGGATACTCATCGGCGTGACAGGACTGATCAAGACAAGCCCTTCGAGAGAGGTGCATCGACTGAGGGCGACGTATGCCTGACCGGCCGCAAAGGAATCGCCGATATCGGCTATCACTTTCTCAAAGGTGAGCCCTTGGCTCTTGTGGACCGTGATAGCCCAGGCAAGTTTGAGCGGGAACTGCATGAAACTACCGACGGTTGTCTCCTTCACACACTCCTCCTCATCGTCCCAAACATATTCCACCTTTTCCCAGATTTCACGGGCCACGTTGATGATTCTGGTATCGCCGTCTGCATCCTCAACTTCAACAATAATCTGCTGGCTGTCCATTGCAGCAATGCGGCCGATTTGTCCATTGTAATATTCCTTATCCCAGTTGTTCTTGACAAACATCACCTGTGCGCCCTCTTTTAGGTGAAGCTCAACTTCAGCCGGGCTATCCTTTGGAGAGAAATCGCCTTCGACATCGGCTACGTATACTTTCTCTTCGCCGGGTAGTTCGAACAGCCGATTGTTGTTGTAGGCAAGCACTTTTTTGTTGGTTGTGGCCAGCAAGATATAGCGGTCTCTATCTTCGGGACGGAATTTCGGCTGGTAGCGGGAGTTCAGCAGCTGGTAGTCCTTCATTCGCATATCGTTCACCCTTACGCGGTTGAGCAGTTCAATGAACGCCTGGTCCTTCTGACGATAGATCTTCTTCAGCTCCAGGTAGAGTGGCGGATTGGCCCGTAGAACGCGGGCATTGAAGAAGTGTTCGCTCTGATAGAACTGATAGAGCAGCCCACTGTCTTTTTTCTCGACTACAGGAGGAATCTGGAAGGCATCGCCAATGAATAGCATCTGGACGCCGCCGAATGGGAGGTTATTCCGGCGGTACATCCGGAGCAGCATATCGATGGCATCCATCAAATCGGCACGAACCATGGAGACCTCGTCGATGATGATCATATCCAGGTGGCAGATCATCTGCGCTTTCTCGCCACTGAAATGATAGTTGTCCAGGACGCTGGCCTTTTCGATGTCCTCAGCCTTGATGAAGTCTGAGAACCGTCTATCGTTGGGGACATAAATGGACGGTGCCAGGCCGAAGAAAGAGTGGATGGTTTGGCCTCCGGCATTGATGGCGGCCACGCCCGTAGGAGCGAGGATAACCATCTCTTTCCTGCACACCTTCTTGAGGTATTTGAGGAAGACGGTTTTTCCGGAGCCTGCTTTGCCTGTCAGATAGAGGTTTTTATCCGTGGACTGAGCGATGGCCAGTGCCTGCATGAATTCGTAGTTGGTGGAGTCGAGTACTATTCCATCGACTTCCATGTTGTTATTGATAACGATTGACATATTGCTAAGGGATTAATTGAGTTTTGGTGTTATCTATGGTCCAGGTGGCGCAATTGAAGCAGCCTCCGCCCTGGATCAAATCTGTCGCATCGGTCATTTCAATTCGGCCGCGGTATTCAGGCATCCAGCGCTCTATTTGCCGGAATGCCTGCTCGTCCTCTGGTATGCCGAAGGACGGAAGGATAATGACTTTGTCTGTCTGGAGCCAGTTGATATAGGCCCAGCTGTTTTCGGAGAGATGCTCGACATTGTAGTTGAGTTCGTGTACCACCTTGAAGTGGGCCTTCAGGATGTTCCGGAACCTTGCCGCCATCTTGGGATCGAACTGGTGATAGTTCGTCATTATGACGGTGTCATCATCCACAAAGCGTACGATACCATCGGCATGGCCATACATCTCGTTTGTGTCCCAGGGAAGGATGATAAGACTGGCGCCGAAATGCATCTCCAGGAGACGGGAGAGGTCATGCACTGTTGTCTTCGGATTCTCCTCGAACACCTTTGCCGTCATGATAACCTTCAGGCCACCGTGAACAACATTTCCTCCATCGATGCAAATTCCGCTGATTCCATCGTCCGCGTGGATTCCATTAGCCCGGCACACTTCTGCAGGATCACTGATCCGCCGTTCGTATTGTTTATCCTCCCTGAGGTAATCCGGCATGTAGTGATAGAACTTGAACCACCCAGGAGACACTTGAATGGGCATGAAATCACGGACCCAGATGTCCTTGGTGCTACTTAAAGCAGCATGCGGAACGCCATATTTGTCCAGGATGCCGGTAACAGAACGGTACGATTTAGGGCAAGCCTCCGGCCACTTGGCAGAGTAAAATACTCTGTTGCTACGTGTTTCGGGTATCATGGGGATTACTTCTTTGGAGGAATCTCAGCCTTGTGGAATTGCCAATTGAAAGGGCACTTCTTGTAGACTTTTTTATTAGGCCCCGCAAAAGCAGGCTCTCCGTCTGGATGATCATTCTTCTTCCAAAGAACGGGACATCCTTCGATTACCACATCTGAGGGAATATAATCTGGGACATTTCTTCTGCCACAAGAATGCTTCTCCTTAAAGTCCTTGTCACTCACGGAATCAAGACAATCACCCGGCTCCCAATCAATCCAATCGGCATTGTCCAGAGTGATGCCATAAAGAAGCAAATCATCGTAAATGTCAGTAGAGTTCTTAATGTGAACAGGCTCTTTTCCTTCGGCAAAAAGGATATCATATTCCCGAATCAGACAAGAAGCTCGATAATGCTTTTCAGAGTTCTCGAAAGTAATATCGATTCCGGAAGTGTGTGGATTTAAACTACCTATCGGGTAATAAGGCAAGCCATCAATCCCTCTTTTCTTGAAAAAAGATTGGCTTTGAGGTCCATGGCTCTTTTCCTTCCCATTCGCATCAAGATAATAATCATAGTACTTCCGATCATTCGTGTGATACATGATTGGATCCTTGAAACGCCCAGGATCTTCTTCATGATAATACAACTCCAGTACAGTGGGATTAATCTTCCGGACTACTTGTTCGCCACCCTTAAGATTCTTTACCAAGAAACAACCAGCCAAGATCTTCTTAGCACAAGGGATGAAGCATTCGGCAATTTTGTTTGCATACTCTTCCCGTTGTTCGGGATGCAGGAGACGATTGCTTTCAATCATCTTCGTTAGATTCTCATCAAACAGATTGAGATGCTCAATTAGTGATGCATAATTCTTCATAAAACTTGTTTCTAATAATTGAACTTGAGCGCCCTTATGGTACCGGTGGCAAAGGTACGCAAGAATTCTCGAACTCTCCAAACTTTTCGAGTGGAATTTTCTACACTAACCTATTGATATTTAATATATTATATTCAATAATTTATTGTATAAAATTATAACAAATTTAAACTAAGTTATAATGCTTTTTGGCTTACAATTATCAATTTTTTGAAGGGCAAAATACACATACTAAAAGTTGCGATTTTTCTTCCTTCAGAGGCCAACCAGCAGGCGGACCGAATCAATCTCTCCGGGTGCGAGAATCAGTATGTGGTCAGATTACGAGCCCAACGCATTACAAAGTTACGATTTTTATTTTGTCCGCGTCATCGCCTTCAATGGCGCGGACAATCATAGAGGCGTAGGTATCACAACCGACGTGAATCATAGGCAACGGCCTACATTGTCCCGAGCCCCTGCAGCAGGTTCATCAACGCCTCTCCTTCATCGGCAACATAAGGCTTGCTGGTGAGGACCATTCTGGCGATATTGACTCCATTATCAGCCTTGGTAATCTGCTGGAAGTAGGGTTTGCCGAATTCTGGCCAGACCAGCTCTGCCTTATCGCCCTCATCGACAAGATCCGTGTAGATGACCACAACCCAGCCACGATCGGTGTCGTACTTCTTGGTGGCATTGACCTTGATGCGCATCTCCTTGTTATCGACAGTGACGGTGCCCTTCTCAAAGTCCATTTCACACTTGGTTATCTGGACAGAAGGGATGCGCATCTGCTGTGAAAGGATGGCGTGGTCCTCATAGGAGATGTAGCGAGGTGTAGCGTAGATCTCAATAGCTTCGACATACATACGGCCGCTATAGTTCAGCGGGTTGGTGTTCTGGGCATAGCCCTGGATGCCAGCAATGGCCAGCATCACGAATAGAATTGTTCGTTTCATTGCTTGATGTGTTGTTAGGATTGTAGTTCAACTGATTCTTCGTGGACTTCCACGAGGATGACGGGAAGACCAATGCCTCCCGAGAGGCCGCTCAGACGATTGTCAATCCACTCCCGACCCTTCTCCGGCTTGTCTTTGAAGGTTCTGGTGGCGAGGCGCTCTGCGCCACTGATGATGAGGGCGCGAACGAAGCGGCGGTTGATGATGCCTGTAGCCTTGCGATAGACCACATCAAATTCGGGATTCTTCTGGTCAAGGACATAAATCCTGCCGACCGCATTCTCCTGAGGTATCAGGGATTCGATAGCTTCCTTATGGCCGTCCAGGGAGATGCAAAGGACGGAGGTATTCCACTTCTTGCGCAGGTCGGCGGCCATCTGGGCGACGATGAAGGATTCGCTCACTTCGTCAGTAGCGGTAATGCGCTGGAGACGACCTTTTTCGTAACCGGGGATCTGATTGATTATTTCTGCCATTTCTAACTTTTTTCGGCAAAAATAACCGGACCTTCGGCAGAAATTCGGCAGATGCTAAGAAATAGCGTTAAAAACGGAAATATTTTGGCAGATTGTTCTGCCCAGCTGGAATTGCTGCCCTTCAGTTTCGTGGATGTGGCCGAAGAGATGCCACTTGGGCTGGGCCTTCAGGACGAAGTTCAGAATGTCCAGAGAACCCAGCTCATTGTCCAGAATGCCGTAAGGAGGCCAGTGCGTAACCAGTATGTCGATGTCATTCGGGATGTCTTCATCGGCAATCCTGGCGTCTTTGGAAATTGAGCCGATGACAACTCCGCCGCAGTCCTCTACTGCATCTTGAAGGACTATGATGCCGGCCGCCTCAAACTGCTCTACGATTGTTTTATATCGGTTTCTGCTGAAAGATAATTCGTGATTACCGGGGACAAAGAGTTTCCATTTGGCTGGAAGCGCCCCGAACCAAGAGATGAAATCGTCATACTCGCTGCCCTTAAGATCATCCTCCACAGCATCACCGGCACAGATAATAATCTCTGCATCCACCGGCACCTTCAGGCGGCGATGGTTGCCGTGGGTGTCGGAGAACGCATAAACTGGTTTATTACTTATATGCAACAGGTTCCGCATTTACAAATACTGGAGGAGCCAACAAATCAGAAACTTCGTCATGAGTGATTCCGAGTGTTTGCATCTCTTCTGCGATTGCAGCCCTAAAATCTACTTCTGATGCATTGAGATTCACCGTTTCAAATAGTATTTCGGCTCGACCCTTCTTCTCTAGGACGCGCTTTCGATAGCCATTTACGAAGTATATGTACAGCACTTTGGTTTTTATACCATGTTTGTTCAACAAAGCTGCCGTCGCAAGTCTATTAGCTAGTTGATAATAATCTTGAAGCCATACTCTGTTAACAGGAAGGCTTGGCAACTGAGCTTTAAAATAGTCAAGGATGGATTCCTTTGAGCTATCACCATGCTCTTCTTTCCCTGATGACAATTCACTGATATGAGCCTTCGCTTCTACTAAGAAAAGAGTTCCATTTTGAGTGAATACTGCATCCCAGTTCTGCCAGTCCTTCTTTCTAATGTATTTTTTGTACTCAGCTTCAATAGACTCATATTGCGAGGGATACAATCTTTTTAAGAACTCCAGACCTGTTATTTCCTTATCCTCGGAAATAACATTTTTCGGATTTGCAAATTCAAAGTCCTCCCATTCAAAGACACCTCCCCCAATTTGTTTGGAGATTATTTCTTCAAACTCATGCCGATGATGTCCCAGGAATCTAAGAAGCTGGAACTCACTACCATATCCATATCCAATTTGTGCCATAATTATAAGTGTATTAGTTATCAATTGATATTTCCCTCCGTTCCCACCCGTCAATTATTATCTCACTATTTGAGATATATTGCGTCCCATGATACTTTTGAGGGCCAAAAGTATGGCAGACATAGTTGTTCCCTTTAAGGTCGGCACTAATCTTCCCCTTGATGCTTTCCCAGGTGGCTTTATTCTGGCTTTTCAGAAGCTGAACAAAGAAACCCAGTTTACCTTCTTCCGTTAGTTTAACAAGGTCCTTGATATAACAGAATGGTTCAGGATTTCCAGCCTTGAATTCGAGAAGGCAAATCCGTTCTCCCTGATTGTCATGGACACACACATCTACCATTGCAGATTGACCTTCATCACTATCAGTTTTGTGAGGCTTCTCCTCTCCTGAAAAACGGTATTCCCATTCCGTAGGAGTCTCGACAGAATAGTATGCATCCCAGCCTGTCTCTTCGCAGTATTGGTTAAACTGTTCAATGAACACGAACCTCAGCTCTTGTTCGCTGATGCGACGCTCACCGTTGCGGTAGGTTTTGCTATAACAAGGGAAAATGATGCGGCTGCCACTTGCCTGTATGTTTGCCTTACCCGATTTCTCATCGTTATACTCGTAACACTTGTCTAATACCCTGAATGTCCTATCCAGGACCTCGACAATTCTATCCTTAATTTCTTTAGCCATTATTCATATATCTAGTTATCATCTTATTGATTCTTTCAGAGAACTCTACTCTTAGTTCTCTTGGTTCCAGGACCTCAATCGAATCCCCAAAAGAGAGGATATCCTGCTTGAAGTCATAGTCCGGGGCGAGGTTGTAGGCAAAGACGCTGTGGTCGCGGTGCGTCTCAATCTCTTCCTGGCTGCTGTGCAGAGGCAGGGAGCGGAAGTAGCGAACCTGTTTACCGTAGACCTTCAGGAGGACCTGCTGGCTCTTCATATCGTCGTACTTGCGTATGCCGTACAGGGACTGGAACCAAGCCTTGGCATCTAAGCCTTCCGGGACCTTGAAGGTGTCTGGAAGAATCTCTACCTCCAGCATCCGGTCCAGGGCGTACATGTGCGGCTTGAAGTCCTTGTCGTAGTCCTTATGGCCGTAGAGATACCAGCGACGCTTGAATTCTCTGATAAAGTACGGCTCCAGCTCGAAGGTCCGTTCCTCGTCCATCCGGTAGCCCTGATAGCTTACCTTCAGCTTCCGGTTGTCACGGATAGATTGGATGACTGTAGTCAGGAACTGATGGCTGGAAGGCACATTCTCGAAGAAGATCCTGTCCTTCATCCCGGCACTCTCGTTTAGGAGGGAGTTGAGACTGAGGGCATCCAGCATCCAGGAGCGGATACCGGTTCCGTCCATATCTTCTTCGTTGACGATGCTGTAGGTGTTGTCCCTGCGGTCGCAGACAATCTCGATACCGAAGATGTCGGAGATTGCTTCTATATGATTCGCGAATGTACGCGCGGGAAGGTCACTTCCAAGTTCATTTACTGAACTCCGCCGCCACAACTGCCTGATTTGGGCCAGCGTAAGAGGCCCGCGGCTCTGGAGCGTCTCCAGCAGCCAGATGTAAGATTTGAAGTAATTCTTTGCCATAACTGACCACAAAGATAGCGATATCTTCGGCAGAATAATGGCAGAATGTAGAAAAAGTGCATTTGTCGGAATCTTGCCGAAGCCTCAATTACCTTTGTCGCTAGAAAAACACAGCAATTATGGAAATGACGATTATTGACAGGATGTGCAGCATTGTAGACAAAATGCACGACGAAGAGAACCAGAGGAGCGGAATGTCTTTTGACCTTATGGAAAAGGCTGCTCCAGATATTGACATCCTAGGGAAAGAGCTTGGACTTTCCCCTATACAAACGGTGCTCCTTACTGCAATTACCCGCAAGACATCTTCGTCTTCAGTTTCAGGACAGGCGCTTGCTATGTCTCTCGGAATTAGTTTTCTTAAGTATCTAAGCTATAATAAGGAACTGGAAGACCTACGGGCAATAGGCTATATCAGAATCGACAAGAAAAGGGAAATAACAATACCTCGCAGGGTTTTAAACGCCCTAATCGACAATAAGCCTCTGGAGCCAGAACCGACAACAGGTCTGGATGCAATGGCACTTTTAGTCCGCATAAAGAAGGGGCTTGACTTGTTGGAAGAAGAGCAATGCACAACTAGTGAGATGGTTGATGACCTTAACAATTTAATGGAGTTAAACCCCAAGAATAGCGTTTCCAAGGCCATTACAAGAATAAGCAAAGAGCTTCTTACCAAGGAAACAGCGGTTCTCTATGGAATGATCTATCGATATTATTTCGAAGATGATGATAAGGTTGGATGGCACGATTTTGAAGATTATTTCTCTGATGAAGACCTCGCCCGACTCCGGTCAGACTATAAACTGGAGCGCCTCAAACTTCAAAAGGATGGAATCCTTGAATATGCCGGCAGGAACAGTTTTATGGAACGCGATTATTTCAAATTAAATGACGATGTGAAAGAAGAGATATTTGCCGATGTGGGCGGCATCAAGAAACAGGACCAGAAAATATCTGCTTCAAAAAAAGTTGTAGCGACAGATATCACGGAAAAGTCTCTTTTTTATAATCAGGCTGAAGAACGGCAAGTTGCACAACTGAAAGAGCTCATGAGTGAAAAACGCCTCAATGAAATCCGAGAGAAGATGAAGAATAAGGGTCTTCGGACTGGTTTCTCCTGCTTATTCTACGGCGGACCTGGTACCGGCAAAACCGAGACGGTATACCAGATTGCCAGGGAAAGTGGCAGGGACCTCTACATTGTCGATGTCTCTCAAATAAAGAGTTGCTGGGTTGGCGAAAGTGAGAAGAACATCAAGAAGGTTTTCGAGAAATACCGTGAGGCCGTAAAAGGCGGAGGACCTATTCCAATTCTTCTTTTCAATGAGGCGGACGCCATTTTCGGCATTCGTCGGGAAGGAGCCGAAGAGGCTGTTGACAAGATGGAGAATTCCATCCAGAATATTATACTGCAGGAGATGGAAGACCTTGACGGAATCCTCATTGCAACCACGAATTTGACCACCAATCTGGATAAGGCATTTGAGAGACGATTCCTTTATAAGATATGCTTCGAAAAGCCTTCCAGAGAAGCCCGGGCATCCATCTGGAGGGCCATGCTGCCCAGCCTTTCAGAAGCTGAAGTCAAGATTCTGGCCAACGATTTCGACTTTTCTGGAGGACAGATCGAAAACATTGTCCGAAAAAGAGAGATTCAATCCATCATCGACTCAACAGAGCCTGGTTTTAACGATATTCTCGCTTATTGTTCTGAAGAGGTTATAGGAAACGGAACCAGTAGGAGGAGAATTGGTTTTTAGGGTATGAAATACTTGGTGTATTTTTATCTCAAAAAAGACGCACCGAGTCAGGAGAAATATGGCGGAATTGAAGATTTCGCATTGATGTCAGCGCAACGCTTAATCAATCAAAAACCCCGTTGTGACCATCTACAACGAGTATTTGTCCCGTAAACGAGAATGGATAAGATACAGGCAATACTCTCGCTCTCTCCGCTGAAAGACAGCTTAGTGCTGTCTTTTTTTTGCCTATAAGGGATAGATAGATATACGTCTCGACCAGCAGCCGCGCAGGCCACCTGGGAGATAAAGGAGCTGAAGATCGAGGAGAAATAACTCTAGAAATACCTTATCGGAAGGACGTAAGCCCTGGTGGTGTGTCCTACGGTATAGTACACAGAAAAGACATTTCCATTGTGTGTGATGTTGCCCTGGCAGAGTCCGTGCTGAAAAGGATTCTCGTTGGAGAGCCACCATCTGATGCCTTCGTAGGTCTGCCCGGAACCACCGAGAACTCTTGTCGACCTTGAAAAGACCTTGCATCGTTCGACTACGTCCGGACTGTCATTGGTGTTCACGACATTGGCCGGCACCTTACCGATGAAGATGGAGTTGAAATCATGGACGGTGGGAAGCACCCACGGCGTCATGTATTCGCCGGTGAGGGATCCCCCGTCAACGCTCCTTGCATTAAGTCCGTTGCCGGCAGCGTCGAAGCTGGTGTGGAACTGCTCATAGGAACTGTCCTTCATCTCGTTGCTTTCGTTAAGACTGGGCTTTTTCAGGGCATCCTCCACGAAAAACAGGAAAGGAAGGGTTTCGAAGCTCTTGCCGCGGCCGGCATTGCAGTACACGTGGCAGCACGTGTTCAGCAGGGCGGAGTGCTTTCCCCTGAAATATAGCAGACTCTTCCACTCGTCGTTGGAGGTAATCCATGAAGGAAGGTTATTCGACTCTGTTATGAAATTTTCGTCGCTGCTGTCGGTGTAGTAGTACTCCCCGTCAGGCGCGGAAGTGCGGTAGAGTTTGCTGACATTGGCGGGGATGGCGATGCCGTGGATAGCCTTTCCTGCGGACCGTATGCCGGTCGAAGGCTTGAAATACAGTTCCCAGAAGGGGTCCTCCGTCATGTGCTCCTCTCCGAGATAGGCGATGATGCAGGAGACATCGTTGCCGCCAAGGTTGACGGGGTCTTCAAAGATATCCCCGCCACGGAAGCCGCTGTCGATAATCTTTCCCTCCGGGGTGATGCCGTCGCCGAACTTCGGCTGGTACGGGTCATAGACGCAGTTGATAAAATTAAACGAATGTACCTTGCCGTCACCGGTCTTAAGTTTCACCGTGGAAGTTTTCTTGTTGGTTCCCCTCGAGGCCTCGGTCCCTGCGGGCACCGACG
This sequence comes from uncultured Bacteroidia bacterium, assembly GCA_902791945.1. Taxonomy (GTDB): domain Bacteria; phylum Bacteroidota; class Bacteroidia; order Bacteroidales; family UBA932; genus Cryptobacteroides. The sequence continues at coordinate 7,438 of CADAXR010000002.1, read as the reverse complement.
CCGTCAGGATGTCGCCGTCGAGGCTGAAACGCACTTTGCCCGCTCCGGGCAGTTGTTCGTAAATCGTCACTTCCTGGGGAGCATCCGAGGGCTTCACTTCAACCCTGAATTTCTGCTCCGCCCCGACGCCGATATAGTAGGTGCCCCTCGGAGCGTTTCTCGGGACGGAAATTCCGCAGGAACCCGCCACGGTCAAAAGGTTGACCTCCGTCACCGGGATAACCTCACCGCCCTCGCCGCCTGTTTCTCCACCGCCTTCTCCACCGGTCTCTCCACCGGTCTCGCCGCCGGTCTCGCCGCCGGTTTCGCCGCCGGTTTCTCCTCCGGTTTCGCCACCGGTTTCGCCGCCTTCCGGATCAACCACTTCAGTATTATCCACGGTCGTCCCGTCACAACCGGACACCGGTAACATTACTGCGGCAAAGGCCGCGGCCCAAACTAAAAAAATACGACGCATGACTGTTCTCTTTTGCGGCCCGGCTACTCCCAGGTCACTTCGATTCTGTCGATATACAGGTTATTCCAACTGTCGGATAAACTGTCATCCGGCTTCTGACGGAGACCGACGAACTTATAATCACCTTCGACGTCTATGATAGTGCTATAGCTGGAGCCACATGTGAAAGTTCCTAAAAGCGTCCCTGCGTAGCTGTCGTTGTAGAGATCCGACGTACTCGTGTATCTAATGTCGTCGCCATAGACCAGTAAATCAATAGGACACGTTAAGGTCATGTTCCACTTGATCTCGACATGACGGACATATCCTCCGGAGACGTTGGTTACTATTCCGCCTTGTTCTTTGTTCAATACGATAACATTATGATCAGAATACTTAACAGCTGTTTTTCCGAGATAACTGGCCGGCGAAGCGGTGCCTTTCTTCCCTGACCAACTCTCAAGACTGGTGCTGTTGACTCCGATAAAAGATGCGTCGATGACGTCGGTCATATTGCGACTCTCCTTATTGCCCAGCGTTACGGTCATACGGCTTATCGAGCGGGAACTGCCGTTGGCGCCGTCAATCTCCAAGAAGACCTTTTTTGCCGCTCCTGTCCAGACATTTACCGAAAACTCGCCCTCAAAAGCCTTGATGGGAGCCTCCTTATCCTCCTTTCCGAAGGAGAACACAATTTTCTCGATAGTCTTGTCTGAACTGAGGCAGAAAGTCGTACCGGCCCAAATGCGCAGGGCCTGGTCGTCATTGTTCCAGGTCGCGGGTCTGCCGAAAGTGACGGTGAGCCCATTGCTGTCGAGGGTCTTTACAGTCTTCCCATTTTGGTAGTTCTCCTTTGTAAAATCAATAACGACAGAATTGTTGCGCTTATCATTTTTCTCACAACCGAGAACCAGCGCCAGGCCCAAAGCCAGGAATAATAACTTTTTCATATTTTTCTAAAAATGCTGTACCGGATACAAAGATAAGAATAAAGTTTTGCAACCTGCAGCAAAATGAATAAATCTGCAAATTAGTTATATTTGTCGAACAGGTTTACATGTATGAAAAATCTGAGGATTGCATGCATCGCGTTTTCCAGACACGTAAAGTTCATACTTTTCGTGCTGGCCGCCCTGGCGGCGGCGGAAGTGTGGGCGCAGACTGACTCGCTGCGCCTCGCCTACAGCGTCAGCGGCAAGGTCTCCGACGCCAGGACGGGCAAGGAGCTGCCGGCCGTCAACATCCGGGTGTCGGGCCGGCAATATGCGACCGTCTCCAACGCCGACGGCGTGTTCGTGATCAAGTCCGACGCACCTATCCGGGAGCTTGTGATTTCACACCTTGGATATAAGACGGTGCGGCAGGCCGTCGCCGGCGGGGAGGTCAGCGTCCGGCTGACCCCGGACAAATATCTTCTGGACGCATCCTCGATCGTCTCCGGAGATCCTCTGGAAATCATCCGGAGCGCCCGCAAGGCCATCAGCGGAAACTATCCTCTCCAGGCGGAGCTTCTCCGGGGGTTCTACCGGGAGACGCTCCAGAAACGCGGGCGCTATATTTCCGTGACGGAGGCCGTTATCAGGACCCACAAGTCGTCTTACCTCATTCCCGGTTACCACGACAGGACCGCGGTGGACAAAAGCCGTATCATCGTGAGCCAGCGTCGGCGCGACACCCTCAGCGTCAAGATGAAAGGCGGCCCGACCCTGCCTGTCACCATGGACGCCGTCAAGAAGCACCAGCTCCTCTGGCTCGATTTCGACCGCAATCTTTACAGCTGCGAGATGGGTCATCCGGAGTACATCGACGACCGCCTTCAGTTCGTCATCCATATCAGTCCTGCGTCGGAGGCCGATTATCCGCTTTACAACGGCACTCTCTACATCGACCGCGAGACCCTGGCATTCACGAGGATAGAACTCTCGACCGACATGTCCGACCCTGACAAGGTCACGAGCCTCCTTCTTGTCAGGAAGCCGAAAGGGCTGCGTTTCATCCCGAAGGAAGTCAGCTTCGCGATGAGCTACCGGCCCGACGGCGGGACTAGCCGCCTTGAGTACCTCAGGGCTACCATGAGTTTCGACTGCGACTGGAAGAAGCGCGGCATGCTCACCAGCTACAGGCTTGTCAACGAGACGGTCATCACGGATGTCCTGACGCCCGCCGTCCCCATTTCCCCGGAAGAACAGTTCCGTTCCTCCGACATAATGACCGACAAAGCCGGCGAATTCCTCGACCCCGCCTTCTGGGAGGACTACAACATCATCGCCCCCTCCGAGTCCCTCGAGCACGCCGTCGGCCGCCTCCGCCGCGACTGACTTTTCCACCTTCTGCGCCTCCGTCTCGACTGCCTCCCCCCTCTTCTGCGCCCCTCACAGCGGGCAAGGTCTCCTTTCAGGTGGCAAACCTTGCCCGGGTTTCTCCGCTGGAGGCAGTTCTGGTGGGCATGGTCCCGACCCTAAAAGGAGACCTTGCCCGCTGTGAAATTCTTATAAAAAAGACTTAATCGGTATAAAAAACAAAAAAATCTGAGTTTTGTTTTTTATAATTCATTGGTTTTCAGCCCAGAGGGTGCTATACTTGCCGAAACTGAAAATCAAAAAGTCATGAAAAAAATTCTCGAAGTACTCCAGTATGGAGAAACAGACATCCGATTCAACACAGATGTTGATCCGGCCAAAGACCCGGAGGTCGTTACTGAAGTGATTGCCAAAGCCGCGATGGCGATGACAACGAAACTGTGGGGCGGAAATGAGCAGGCGGTAATCGCTATGATACGGGCCTGTCCATTGCCGACCTGGCGGTATGTGCGCATAGGAAAGAAATGATCCGCTCACTGGACAACGCATCTATGCTGATGGCCAAAAGTATGAGGAAAGCCAGGGAAGAATTCGAAAAGAAGGGCGGAAAAATCATCGTATTCGGCCCCGGAGCAAAGCCTGGTGCCCCCAAAAACTGATCCCCGGGGATGAACAGAGTGGTGCGAAGGAGGCTCCCTGACGGGAGTTTCGCGATGGTCTATCCTTTTCACATAAGCCTTGAGGGGATGGAGGACTGTATTCTTTGCCGGGATGATGACGACTATGATGCGATGGTGAAGATCATTGCCGTCGCAGCTCTCAGGAAAAATGTCATCGTAATCATATATGCCGTGGTTTCGAATCACTGTCACGTTGCCGTTCTTGCGAAAACCCAGACGGATGCCGGCAAATATGGTGAGGAAGTCAAAAAAGTCTATTCGATGTGGTTCAGCAAAAAGTATTCGGCGCGTGAGACGATGCAGAACGTGGATGTCAAGGCACTCCTTCTGGACAGCAACTGGTATGTCAGGAATGCACTTGCGTATATCCCTAGAAACGCCTTGGATAACGGATGCAACATCAATGAATATCGGTGGTCCGGGTATGGTGCGATGTTCAACACTGTGGTGCCGGAGGAAGGATGCCGAAGTGTGGCTGAGTTGTCCAAAAGGGAGAAAAGGGAGTTGATGCATACCGGAAACAAACTTTCGGGGGTCAAGTGGCTTCTGGACAGGCAGGACCACCTGGTTCCGGGCAGTTTTTGTGACAACGCATACCTGGAGCAGGTTTTTGAAAACGAGCAGAGTTTCTTTCTGAAAATACTTGGCGGTCAGAATTCGGCAGAGATGAAGCAGAAACTCGTGGACCAGCCGAGAAGGATGTTGCCCGATTCAGAGTTCTACAAGAGCGTCAACGATCTGAGCAACAGGTGGTTCGAGTCAGATATTTCCTCTCTGCCACTGGAGAAGAAGGTCCGCCTCCTGCCGTATGTCTTTCACACAAGCAAAACCACAGTTCCGCAACTGGCAAGGACCTTTGAACTTCCCCGCCAGAAGGTCTCGGAAATACTGAAACCGGGCAAGGTCTCCTTTTAGGGTCGGGACCTTGTCCACCAGAACGGCCTCCAGCGGAGAAACCCGGGCAAGGTCCGCCACCTAAAAGGAGACCTTGCCCGGGGAGGGGAGATTATTTTTTTATATCTTTGTTGGGATGAGGAACATAATCAGGATATGCCATGAAAAGGATACTGAAATACTGCCTGATGATAGGGCTGGTGGTGGCGGGATACGGAAAGGCGTCTGCGGGGAGCGGGACGGGGATGTGGGCCGGTTTGCCGGAGACGTTGTCGCCGCCGGCGCCGGACGTGACGGACGTGCCGGAGGAGTTTACCGTGGCGCTTATGTCCTACAACGCAGGGGCGTTCCGCAAGTACCGTGACGAGCTCGGACACTTTTCCTACCCCGAGATTGCTGAGATAATCCGTACGGTGGGACCGGCGGTGGTCGGTCTCAACGAGACGGACTGGGGAGGCCTGCGCACATTCGGAGACCACCAGGCCTCGAAGCTGGCCTCGGCTCTCGGGAAGAAGTGGGGCTCGAGTTTCTTCCCTGCAGCCTATCAGTGGTATGGCAACTCCATCGTCTGGGACAAGGCTGTCCTTGGCCGCGGAGGAAAGCCCGAAAGGATAGTGCTCGAAAAGACCGACGGCAAGGAGGTGCGGTCGGTAGGGATCATTGAGTTTCCCTCCTTCATTTTCTGCGAGACCCACCTTGACCACGCGTCGGAGACGGACCGCCTGAGTGCGGTCGACAAGATCACCGCCTGGGCGGCCGCAAGGCCGGTCGCCAAGCCCATTTTCCTTGCCGGCGACATGAACGCCAGGCCGGATTCGGAGACAATCGCGAGGTTCCGTGAGAACTGGATCCAGCTGACCGGAGACGAATTCACCTACCCGTCGGACGAACCCGACCGCTGCATCGACTATTTCTTCATCTATCGTAATGGCTGTGAGGAAAATGTGGAACTCCTCGAGGCCGGCAGGATCAGCCCCGAAGACCTCCCCGCAGTCTCAAAAGCCTCCGATCACTGCCCCGTGTGGATAAAAATTCTATTTCATTCGTGACTTTTTCGTAACTTCGCGGATGAATCAAACATTCACCGGCAATGAAGAAGTTACTTATAGTCATATTTGCCGCCCTGGCCGTGATGGCCGTAGCAGGGTGCAAGAAAGCCGCAACTCATAAATCAACCTATGTACCCCCCTCGGGCATCAGCCTGAATTATTCGTCCGAGACCCTGGCCATCGGCGGGGAGCTTCAGCTGTACGCCACCGTGGAGCCGTCAAACGCGACGAACAAGACTGTAACCTGGGAGAGTTCGAAGAACAATGTGGCGAGCGTCGAGGGTGGGCTCGTGAAGGCCGTCGGAGTCGGCGACGCCGAGATTACCGCCCGTTGCGGAGGGGTTTCCGCCTCATGCAACATCCACGTCATTGCCGAGGAAATCCACGTGACCGCTATCAGCCTCAGCCCGGAGGAGGACGTCATCAAGGTAGGCGGAACGACGCGTTTCACCGTCCGTTTCGAGCCCTCGAACGCCACCAACCACAACGTCACTTGGGAGACCTCCAACAGCGACATCGCGAGAATCGATGATTCCGGACTCATAACCGGTGTCAGCCGTGGCACGGTGACCATAACCGCCCGTTCCGTGGACGGCAATAAACCCGCGACCGCGACCCTCCGGGTGGCCCAGCCCTTCACGAAAATCACTCTCGTGAAGCCCGACGAGAGCGACGCCATCCACTACAGTGAAGACAGCTACAGGTTCTTCGTAGGCGAAAGCATCCAGCTGGAGGCCAAAGGCGAGCCGGAAGAAGCCGACGACGAGATTGAATTCATCGGCATCGAGGGCGCCAGCTACTTCGACCTCAGCGATGACGGCCTCCTTGAGCCGACTGCCTACCGCACCTACGGATGCAAAGTAGTGGCAAGGTCCAAGGCGGACAATGATGTCAAGGCCGAACTTGTATTCAAAATCTACGAGCGCCCGACCGGTTTCAAACTATCCATGCACTATACCGATGCCGAGGTCTACCTGAAGAGAAGTGACCGTACCGTGAGGAGTACGGAATACATAGGCCGCGGCGCGACCCAGAAGTTTTATGTCGACGTCATAGGCAAATCTCCGAATGAGGTTTCCCTGAAGAGCGTATCCATGAGCGGCGTCTCCGCAAGCCTTACGGATCATGTACTGACCGTCAGCGTGCCTTCGACCGCGACGGCTTCGACCACGACTTCTACCAGACAGTTTTCGGTAACGCTCGAAGGGGCGGGCGGATTCACCCAGGCGATCAATTTCAAAATCAGTCAATATGATCCCTACAAGGTCAAAACAGGAGACCTTATAAGCAGGGAGGGTAATTTCTTTGACGGCGGATACCGCGGAAACGGCCTGTTTGAAGACTCCGTCTATAAAAACTACACTGCCGGCGACGGTTTCAACAGCATCCTCGCCTGGCTCGGCAACAAGCATATGACGGAAGACCCGTTCTGGTCCTTAAGTTCCCCCGGCGTCGGACTCCCTGGATTCCGGCAATCTGCCCGGCAGCTGGGTCAATTCGGATGACCGCAAGGACCTCCTAAGAAGCACTTCAGACAAACATAGCGCGATATTCAACACTGCCGTACACGTCTATACCAATGAAGGAAGAGGAACGTCCTGGGAGATCAGGCCGGCCAACTTCTTCGTGGATGTTTACAACCGTTACCCGGGGGAGAGCAGCGGAAAGACAATCAATACGGATAAATATTTGTTCTACGGATCATTCTCTTATAACTCATTATTCAATGAAGATGAGGATAACGGCTCCGGACTCGACCGATATATGACCCAGTGGCTGTGGCCGACGATTGCGGACTTCTACTCAATCTTCACAGGAGGAGACACCCCGGCCGGCCTTACCAAATTCACTACCAATAAAACTTACACCGTCAGTGAGAAACGGAGGAGCATCTTCGTCCACAGTGCAAAACAAGCGAATAATACGCTGACTTACGATTACTACTGGTGGCTCGCCAACGAGTCCGGCCGCGATATGTCCGGCAACCTCCGCCTGACCCAGGCTACCATAGATGACAGCACCGACAACCTTCTCATCAACACCAACGTCCTCCACAAGTCAGACTCCTGGAAGGCCTAC
>CADAXR010000001.1 GCA_902791945.1 uncultured Bacteroidia bacterium | reverse complement strand
TCGTAGCCCACGTATCCGGGAGGAGCGCCGATGAGCCTCGAGACGTTGAATTTCTCGCCGTACTCGCTCATGTCTATCCTCACGAGGGCGTCCTCCGAGTCGAAAAGATACTCGGCGAGACTCCGGGCCAGCTGCGTCTTGCCGACGCCGGTCGGTCCGAAGAAGAGGAATGTGCCGAGAGGGCGGTGAGGGTCCTTGAGCCCGGCGCGGCCGCGCCGGATAGCCCGCGTGACGGTGTCCACCGCCTCATCCTGCCCGACTATCCTGTCGGAGAGCCACTTTTTCATCTTCAGGATGCGTGAGCCCTCGCTCTCCGCGACCTTGCCGGCCGGGATGCCGGTCATCCGGGAGACGACCGTCGCGATGTCCTCGGCGCCGACGGTCTTTCCGCGCTTGCCTGCGACCCCGCGAAGGCGGACCATCGAGCCGGCCTCGTCGAGCACGTCTATAGCCTTGTCCGGAAGGAATTTATCCGTGACATAGCGGTCGGTGAGGCGGACGCAGGCTTCCAGGGCGTCGTCAGAGAACACGACGCCGTGGAACTCTTCGTAGCCCGGCCGGAGCCGCCTGAGGATATTTAAAGTATCGGCAGGGCTCGTCGGCTCCACCACTATCTTCTGGAAACGCCTGTCAAGGGCGCCGTCCTTTTCGATGATCTTTGTAAACTCGTCCATTGTCGTCGCTCCGATACACTGGAACTCGCCTCTCGCGAGGGCCGGTTTCAGCATATTGGCCGCGTCCAGGCTGCCCTGGGCGCCGCCGGCTCCGACGATGGTGTGGAACTCGTCTATGAAAAGAATGAGGTCCGGATCCTCGGACGCTTCCTTGATGATCGATTTCAGTCTCTTCTCGAAGTCGCCACGGTAGCGGGTCCCCGCCACCACGGACGCTATATCCAGCGAAATGATGCGCTTTTTGGCAAGGGGCGCCGGGATGTCCCCGGAAGCTATCCGGAGGGCTATCCCCTCGACTATCGCCGACTTCCCCACCCCGGGCTCCCCGAGGAGCATCGGGTTGTTCTTCTTGCGCCGCCCGAGTATTTCGACGACCCTGGAGATCTCCACGTCCCTGCCGACGACCGGGTCAAGCTTTCCCTCCCTCGCGGCCTCGGTGAGGTCGTAACCGTAGTCGGAGACTCCGGAGGATTTCTCTCCTGGCTTCTCCTCAGGCTCTTCCTCCTCTCCGGAGACGGGCTCAGGCTCCTCTTCCTTGCGCGGCTCGCCGAGCAGGCCGTTCTCCTGGAGATACCGGATCACCCTGCCGTAATCTATCTCGAGGCTGCGGAGATAGGTCTGCCCATAAGTGCCGGAGGCGCGGACGAGGGCAAGAAGAAGGTGCTGGGAAAGCGCCTCCTCCATCCCAAGCCTCGAAGCCTCGAGGACGGCGATCGAGAGCACGTTTTGCGCCTGGCGCGAATAGGTGATGGCGTCAATCTCCGAATAAGGGACGGCCTCTCCGACGAAAATACGGGCGTCTATATAAGATTTCATGGCGTCGGGATCGGCCCCGAGCGCGGCGAGGGAGCGGCATGCCGCATTGTCCCTGTGGCGGATAATACCGAGAAAAAGGTGATCCGGACCAATGCCGTAACTGCCCGTCCTCATCGCTTCTTCCTTGGAGTATTTGATAATACCTCCCAGTTCGTCTGAAATCTTGATTTCCATTCGCATTTTTTACTTTCCGGATAGCAAAAATAATCAATTTTTTTGTTAACTTTGCCTACTTAATAATAAAGTGGAAAACATTTGCATTAATGGATAACAACGAAGAGAAATTTGAAGAGACCACAGGCATAATCCAGCCCGTGGAAATCGACAAGGAGATGCGCACGGCCTACATCGACTACTCGATGTCCGTCATCGTCTCCAGGGCCCTCCCGGACGTCCGCGACGGCATGAAGCCCGTCCAGCGCCGCGTCATCTACGGCATGGACAAGATGGGCCTGGGCTACACCGCACAGACAAGAAAATCCGCCAGGATCGTCGGTGACGTCATGGGTAAGTATCACCCCCACGGCGACTCCAGCGTCTACGACGCCATGGTCCGCCTCGGCCAGAAGTGGAACCAGCGCTACCCCCTCGTCTTCGGACAGGGCAACTTCGGCTCAATGGACGGCGACCCCGTGGCCGCGATGCGTTACACCGAGGCCAAGCTCCAGAAGATGGCCGAGGACGTCATAGGCGACATCGACAAGGACACAGTGGACATGGTCCCCAACTTCGACGACACGGAGAAAGAGCCCGTCGTCCTCCCGACCAAGGCCCCGCTGCTCCTCCTCAACGGCTCCGCCGGCATCGCCGTCGGTATGGCGACCAGCATGCCGCCCCACAACCTGACCGAATGCTGCGACGCCATCGCCGCCTTCATCGACGACCCCGACATCACGACCGACGGCCTGATGCAGCACATCAAGGGCCCCGACTTCCCCACCGGCGGCATCATCATGGGGACCTCCGGCATCCGCGAGGCCTATGAGACCGGCCGCGGCAGGGTCGTAATCCGTTCCCGTACCGAGATCGAAGTCGACGACAAGGGCCGCGAGACCATCGTCGTGACCGAGATTCCCTACATGGTCAACAAGAGGGAGATGATCGAAAAGATCGCCCAGATGGTCGAGGACAAGAAGATCGAAGGCATTTCCTACATCAACGACGAATCCTCCGCCCGCGAAGGCGTCCGCGTCATCATCAGGCTCAAGATGGGTGTCAACTCCAACGTAGTGCTCAACACGCTCTACAAATACACCCCTCTCCAGTCGAGCTTCTCCTTCAACAACGTGGCCCTCGTCAAGGGCCGCCCGAGGACCCTTTCCCTCAAGGAGATCATCGCCAACTTTGTCGATTTCCGCCACGACGTCGTGGTCCGCAGGACCCGCTTCGACCTCGACAAGGCCAAGAAGAGGGCCCACATCCTCGAAGGCCTCCTCAAGGCCATCGACGTGATCGACCGCATCGTCTATATAATAAGGCACTCGGCCGGCGTCGACGAAGCCAAGCAGGCCCTCATGGACGAGTTCGGCTTCACCGACCCTCAGGCTACGGCAATCGTCGAGATGAGGCTCCGCCAGCTGACAGGACTAGAAAGGGAAAAGCTCCAGGCCGAATACGACGAGCTCGTAAAATTCATCGCCCGCTGCGAGGAGATCCTCGCCAGCCCGGCCCTCCAGCTCGGCATCGTCAAGGAAGAGACCCTCGCCCTCAAGGAGAAATACGGCGACAAGCGCATGACCGAGATCACCCTCGCCGAGGACGAGTTCAACCCCGAGGACTTCTACGCCGACGAAGAGCAGGTCATCACGATCTCACACCTCGGCTACATCAAGCGCACCCCCCTGACCGAGTTCCGCACCCAGCACCGCGGCGGCGTCGGCATCAAGGGCGGCGCAACGCGCGACGAAGACTTCATCGAGCACATCTACATAGCCTCGACCCACGCGACAATGCTGCTCTTCACCCAGAAGGGCCGCTGCTACTGGCTCAAGGTCTACATGATCCCGGAAGGCAACCGCACCTCCAAGGGCCGCGCCATCCAGAACATCCTCTCGATCGAGCCCGATGACAAGGTCAAAGCCTACATCAACGTCCGCGACCTCAAGACCCCCGAGTTCATCGAGAACCACTACATCGTCATGATCACCCGCAACGGCACGATCAAGAAGACATCCCTCGAAGCCTACTCCCGTCCGAGGACCAACGGCATCAACGCCATCAACATCCGCGAGGACGACGAACTCATCGAAGCGATGCTCACTAGCGGCAACTGCCACATCATGATCGCCGCCAACGGCGGACGCTGCGTCCACTTCATCGAGAGCCAGGCCCGCGCCATGGGCAGGACCTCGACCGGCGTCCGTGGCATCAATCTTGATGAAGGGGACTTTGTCGTCGGCGCAGTCTGTCTCGACCCGGATGAGGAGAACGCCGCTGCGAACCAGGTTCTCGTCGTGAGCGAGAACGGTTTCGGAAAGCGTTCCGACCCCGCCGAGTACCGCCAGACTTCGAGAGGCGCGAAGGGAGTGAAGACCATAAATATAACAGAGAAGACCGGTCCGCTCGTCGCCCTCAAGACCATCACTGACGAGGATGATCTCATGATCATCACCCGCAGCGGTCTCACGATCAGGATGGAAGCGGCGTCGATCAGGGTGACCGGAAGGGCCGCCCAGGGAGTGAAGCTCATCAACATTCGCGAGGGAGACTCCATTGCAGCAGTCTCCGTGGTAAAGAAGGGAGAGGAGAATGAAGACGAAGCCGCAGCGCCCGAAACTGAAGGAAATATTGAAACAACAGAATAACCGTTAAAAAACTACAGTTATGAAAAAAATCATCCTTGCAATTGCTCTCCTCGCCTCCGCAGGTTTCGGAGCATTCGCCCAGGAGAAGTCCGCCGCCGACCTCAAGAAGGCCGTCGAGAAAGCCGAGGCCGTAGCCGCCGACGCCAAGAAAGGGACAAAGGTAGCCACCTGGCTCAAGCTCGGTCAGGCCTGGCTCAACGCATACAACCAGCCTACCGCCAACGTAGTCGGCGGCACCAAGGCTGAGCTGGCCCTCACGATGGGTTCCGAGAAGCCCCGCTCCTCGGAAGTCGTCACCCTCAACGGAAATGAGTACGAGAAAGTCGTCTACGCGAACAAGAACCTCTACTTCGACATGGCCGGCCGTCTTCAGTTCATCGAGGTGACAAAGCCCGTCTATAAAGACCAGGACGCTCTCGCCAAAGCTCTCGAGGCCTACAAGAAAGCCTCCGAGGTCGACGCCAAGGGTTCCAAGACCAAGGACATCAGCGCCGCCATCAAGAGCATTTCCGAGAAATACTACAGCGACGCCTTCGTAGCCTACCAGCTCGGAGACAAGGCCAAGGCAGCCGAGTGCTTCGAGGCCTCTTCGGACGCCGCCGCGACCGCTCCCTACAACACTCCCGACTGGAGCGCCGTCTATAACGCCGGCGTGATGTCCCTCGAGAACAAGGACATCGAGAAGGCCAGGAGCTGCTTCCTCAAAGCCCTCGAGAACGGCTACGAGCAGGAAGGCTCCGTCTATGCGAACCTTTCCGAGGTCAGCTTCGCCGCGAAGGACACCCTCGCCGCCAGGAAGTACCTCGAGGACGGCTTCGGCAAGTACCCCGAGAACGTCCAGGTCATGACCAGCCTCATCAACCTCTACATCGCGACCAAGGAAGACCCCAAGAAGCTCATCGAGCTCCTCGACCTCGCCAAGAAGCAGATGCCCGACAATCCTTCCCTCTACTATGTCGAGGGCGACATCTGGGCCAAGCTTAAGGAATTCGACAACGCCGTCGCCGCCTACAACAAGTGCGCGGAGGTCAACCCCAAGTATGAAATGGGCTACTACGGCCAGGGTGTGATGTGGTACAACAGGGCTCTCGAGATCCAGGAAGAGGCCAACGCCCTCCCCTACAGCGAGTACAAGAAGTACGACGCCCTCCAGGAGGAGCTCGCAGCGACCCTCAAGAAGTGCCTGAATCCTTTCGAGACCGCTTTCAACGTCAGCGAGAACGACGCCGTCAAGCAGAGTGCCGCCGACTACCTCAAGAGGATCTACTTCATCTTCCGCAACGAAAGCGCCGAGAACAAGGCCAACTACGAGAAGTACGAAGCCTACCTCCAGGGTGCTAAATAGCAGAAGAACCATTCAACAAAAAACCGGCTCTCATCGAGTCGGTTTTTTTTGTCATTTCGAGCGTAGTCGAGAAATCTACTTTTCGAGCGTAGCCGGAAAATCTACTTCGCGGCGGCGAAGGCGTCGAGGACTTTCTCGACGAGGTTACGGATGAAGGGCTTGTAGTCGGGGTTGCTGCTCTTGAGGTAGCGGTTGGCGATGGCGCAGCAGACGGTCGTTGCGTTGTGGCCAAGCTGGCGGGCAAAGCCGGCGACGGGTGCGCTCTCCATCTCGAAATTGGTGATGCGGTACTCGCCGAAGCGGAAGTTTTCGATCTTCTCCAGCATGTCAGGCATAGCGAGCGGCATGCGCACTACCCTGCCCTGGGGGCCGTAGAAGCCCGGGGCGGAGATGGTGACGCCCTTGATCGTAAAGCCGGATAGCATGTCGATCATCTTCTGGCTGGCTTTGACGAAATAAGGAGAAGGGAGGGTCGGAGCCCAGTCCATGTGCTTCTTGAAGGACTCTTCGACCTCGGGGATGGTGACGTTCTCCCTATTGGCGTACCAGTTCATGACACCGTCGAAACCGACGGAGATGTGGGAGAGGATGTAGGAGCCGAGGGGAATGTCGGCGTGGAGGGCGCCGGAGGTCCCGATGCGGACGATGTTGAGGGCCCTGTGGACGGGCTTGACCTCGCGGGTCGCGAAATCGACGTTTGCGAGGGCGTCAAGCTCGGTCATCACGATGTCGATGTTGTCAGGGCCGATGCCGTGGGAAAGGACGGTAAGCCTCTTTCCTTTGTAATAGCCTGTCACGGAGACAAACTCACGGGACTCGTGCTCGCACTCGATGTCGGAAAGGTATCCGGCGATCATGCGGACCCTGGAAGGGTCGCCGACCATGATGATGTCGTCGGCGAGCTCTTCGGGACGGATGTGGATGTGGAACGCAGATCCGTCTTCGTTGATTATCAGTTCTGACTCGGGTATTCTCATAATTACTGCAGTTAGTATGATGGATAGCAAATATAGGAATTGAAAAGCGATTTTCCTATTTTTGCGGAGAAAGAAAACAAGAATAATAATGTGGCAGAGAGTTCAGACCCTTTATCTGGCCGTTGCGGCCGGTTTGCTTTGCTTCCTCCTTTTTGGCAACGCACTTACGATAAACACGCCCGACGGCCTTGAAGCCGTGCGCTACACGGCCCTTGTGAAGCCCTATATGGCGATCATCCTGTGGATCCTCGCGGCAATCCAGCTCCTGGCCCTCGTCTCCTTCAAGGTGAGAATACTCCAGATGAGGCTGTCGGTAGTGGCCGCGCTTGTTTCGCTCGGCATATTCATCTGGCTCGGCGTGATGTATTTCACGGCGCCGGAAGGTGCGGTGTTCCGTTACACGGCCATATTCCCCCTCGCCATAACCGTCTTTGACTTTCTCGCCGCGAGAGGCGCCTTCCAGGACCAGCTGGTCGTCGAGAGCGCCGGCCGCCTGCGCAGCAGAAAGCGCAGGTAACATTGCAGGGCCGAGGTGGTATTTACCCAAAAAGTTGTATATTTGCGGACTATGACTTATTGCGAGAAACCCCAAAGAGTAGTGATCACAGGACTCGGAATCGTCTCGTCGCTGGGCAATTCCGTCAAGGAGTACTGGGATAACCTTATAGCAGGCGTCTGCGGCATCGATTTCATCGACGAGTTCAAGGACCTTCCGGTCAAATACGCCGGCAAGGTCAGGGATTTCAATCCCGAGGAGTTCGGGATGGACAAACCCTTCGTCCGCAAGCAGGACCTCTTCACCCAGTACGGCATGGCCGCCGCCTGGCAGGCCGTGACCGACAGCGGGCTCGTCGCCGACGGTGAAGGCAAGAACATCGAGCCGCTCCGCTTCGGCGTCTATATCGGCTCCGGCATCGGCGGCTTCGACGTCCAGTACCGCGAGACGGCCAAGATGATCGAGGACCCTTCAGGCCAGTGGATCTCCCCCCTGTTCATCCCTACGATGATTTCCAACATAGCGGCAGGCCACATCGCCATCAAGCACCACGCCGAAGGCCCCTGCCTCGACATCGTGACCGCCTGCGCGACCTCGTCGCACTGCATCGGCGAAGCCTTCCGCGCCATCCGCCACGGCTACGCCGACGCCATCATCGCCGGCGGCTGCGAGAACTCCACGATTCCCCTCGGCATCGCCGGATTCTTCAACGCCAAGGCCCTCTCCAGGGCCGAGGATCCGAAATACTCCTCCCTTCCCTTTAACAAGAACCGCAAGGGCTTCGTGATGGCCGACGGCGCCGGAGCGATCGTCCTCGAGTCCCTCGAGCACGCCCTCCAGCGCGGAGCCCCCATCTACGGAGAAATCACCGGCTACGGAAACACTTGCGACGCCTGGCACCCGACGGCCCCGAGGCCGGACGGCTCGACCCAGGCCGCCTGCTTCCGCAGCGCCCTCGAGGAGTCCGGATTCGACCCTTCAAAGGACAACCTCTACATCAACGCCCACGGCACAGGCACGATCCTCAACGACATTGCCGAGACAGTAGCCTACAAGGCTGCCCTCGGCGACTACGCCTACAAGGCCCACATCTCCTCGACCAAGTCGATGACGGGCCACATGTTCGGCGCTGCCGGCGCTGCAGAGGCAATCGCGACGATCCTCGCGCTCAAGAACGGGATAATCCCTCCGACAATCAACCTCGACTGCCCGGACCCCGAGTGCGACCTCGACTACACTCCGAACGAGGCCGTCCGCAGCGACATCACGATAGGCCTCTCCGACTCCCTCGGGTTCGGAGGCCACAACGCCTGTCTGGTGTTCAGGAAATACGAAGATTAGTCCCGGAGACTAATCGTGATCGGGGAGGCGCTTTTCAGCAAGTGCCTCCCATTTTGTACCCGGACGGCCGTAGTTGGCGTACGGATAGATGGAGATGCCGCCTCTTGGGGTGAAGAAACCGGTCACCTCTATATACTTGGGATCGAGAAGGCGGATGAGGTCCTTCATGATTGTGTTGACCACGTCCTCGTGGAAGTCGCCGTTGTTGCGGAAGCCGAAAAGGTAGAGCTTGAGGCTCTTCGACTCGACCATCCGGACATCCGGAACATAGCTGATGCGTATCTCGGCGAAATCGGGCTGACCGGTGATAGGGCAGAGCGTCGTAAACTCGGGGCAGTTGAAACGGACCCAGTAGTCGTTGCCCTGGTGCTGGTTAACGAACGATTCGAGGATTTCAGGATTGTAGCCCTCTTTCAAGGCCACCTTGCGCCCAAGGGCCTTCAGGCCTTCTTTTTCCCTTCCGCTGGACATATCAAAACTCTTTTAGCGCCGCCTCGACCACATCGTCGACCGGCAGGTAATACTTATAGAACGCATCCTCGCCAAGCTGCGAGTACCTTGCCACGAGCGCCTTGAGCTGAGGCTCGAGGTAAGGCGCAGTCTCTCTGAATTCATCTTCCGCAGCCACTATCCCGTCGGTCGAGGAGGCGAAGCTCCTGAAGGCGGGAAGTACGGGGTGCGATGCGAAGAACGCATCCATCCCCTTGAAGTCCTTTATCTTAAGGATTTCAGCGCGGTTGCGGTCGAACATCCTGGAGGCGAAACGCATCTGCGTCGCCTTCTTGTTGCACTGGATGAAGAACTTGGTAGCCTTTGTCGTGTCCACGGGGACGAAAACGTCCGGGACGATGCCGCCGCCGCCATAGACGGTGCGACCGAGAAGAGTCTTGTGGACATCCGTCGTATCGACATGGAGGCTGTCGCGGGAGAACACCTCGCCGCTCGCGTAGCGCTTATAGATGTCGTAGGCGTAATCGTCGGAATAGGGCTTCTGGATGCAGCGGCCGGACGGGGTGTAGAACCTCGCCACGGTCAGGCGTATGCCGGAGCCGTCGGTGAAATAGACCGGCTCCTGCACGAGGCCCTTGCCGTAGGTGCGGCGGCCGACGAGCCTGCCCCTGTCGTTGTCCTGGATGGCGCCGGCGAAGATTTCGCTGGAAGATGCGGAGTTCTCGTTGATAAGCACCACGAGATCCATGTCCTTAAGGCTGCCCTTGCCGGAGGAGGTGTAGTTCTCCCTCGGGTGGTGAAGACCCTCCAGATAGACTATTTCAGCATCCTTGGGGAGGAACTCCTCGCAGAGGAGGATGGCCTGGTCGAAATAGCCGCCGGAATTGTCCCTGAGGTCGAAAATAAGCCTTTTCATCCCGGCCGTGGAAAGCGAAGCGGTCGCCTTCCTGAACTCGGTGACGGTGTTGCGGGAGAATCTCGTGAGGCGAAGGTAGCCCGTCTCTGAATCTATCATAAAGGAAGCATCGACGCTGCGGATGGGAATCCTGCCCCTCGTGATGTCGAACGGAATCTGCTCACCGGCACGCAGGACAAGGATCCTGACCTTAGTCCCGGCGGGGCCCTTCATAAGCTTCACCATATCGTCCTGGGGGAAGCTGACGCCGGCGATGACCTTGTCGTCGACCTTGAGGATGCGGTCGCCGGTCTGGAGGCCGACTTTCTCGGCCGGACCGCCCGGGATGACCTCGAGGACGATTGCGGTGTCGTTAGGGACGTTGAACTGTATGCCTATGCCGTCAAAATTACCGGCAAGATCCTCCTCGGAAGCCTCGAGCTGGACCGGAGGAATATAGACGGAGTGTGGATCGAGGGCAGACATGGCGGCGGAGACTGCCGCGTCGGTGACGGCAGCGTAGTCCACGGTGTCGACGTATTTTCTGGAGATTTCGTCGAGGACGATGTTGAGCTTGGCCCAGTCCTCATAGCGGACCTTGACGCCGCGTGTCTTCTCGCCCACCCTGTTGTAGAGGATGGCGGCCATGACGCCGAGGGCGAAGGCAAGGACTAACGTGATGATGCGGAGGACAGCTCCGTTTCCTCTTTCAGACATATCACTCGCCCAGTTTAACCACCTCGACACCGGCCCTGCGGAGCAGGTTGATGCCGTCGTCGAGCCTGTATTCGTCCTTATAGACGACGCGCTTGATACCGGACTGGATGATGAGCTTGGAGCACTCTATGCAGGGGGAGGAGGTCACATAAAGGGTCGCTCCGGAAGAACTGTTTCCGGACTTGGCGACCTTCGTGATGGCGTTGGCCTCGGCGTGGAGGACATAGGGCTTGGTCGCGCCGCTTTCGTCCTCGCAGATGTTCTCGAAACCGGACGGGGTGCCGTTGTACCCGTCGGAGATTATCATCCTGTCCTTTACGATGAGAGCTCCGACCTGACGCCTCTTGCAATAGGAATTGCGGGCCCAGACCGAAGCCATCTCCATATAGCTGTTGTCGAATTTTTCCATCAGGTCCTCTGGTACAGGTAACGTTTGATGCTCTTCTTGGGAGTCCTCTCGAAGTCCTCGGGCATAAACTCGAGCTTCTTGATCTGGGCGTAGCCCGGAAGCTCGGCGTTTATGGCGGGCAGTGCCTTCAGGATGCGCTGCTCGAGGGCGCTGCGGGTTATACCGTCGAGGTCGGCCTGGTGGTAGTCAGGGTAGATGAGCGCCGTGAGACCGCCGTTATCCTCGATGACGAGGGACTCGACGATATAGTTGTAGTTGTTGATCACAGCCTCGAGCTCCTCGGGGTAGATGTTCTGGCCTGAAGGGCCGAGAATCATGCACTTGGACCTTCCGCGGAGGAAAATGTAGCCGTCCTTGTCGATGATGCCCATGTCGCCGGTCTTGAACCAGCCGTCGTCAGTGAAGACGGCCTCGGTCGCCTGCTCGTTCTTGTAGTAGCCGAGGAAGACGTTGGGGCCCTTGACGAGGACTTCGCCCGGGACATTGGCCGGGTCGTCCGAATCGACCTTGACCTGCATGTTGAGGGCGGCGCGGCCGCAGGAGCCGACTTTCACTTCGTTCCAGTGGGCGTAGCCGATGATGGGGCCGCACTCGGTCATGCCGTAGCCGACGGTGTAGTGGAAACCTATCTTGTTGAAGAACTTCTCGACCTCGGGGTTGAATGCGGCGCCGCCGAGGATAATCTCCTCGAAGCGGCCTCCGAAAGTAGTCGTGAGCTCGGAAAGGAACCTCTTCTCGATGACCTTGTCGATGAGCGGGATGCTCATAACGAACTTGTTGCGGTCGATGATGGGCTTAAGCTTGGACTTATAGACTTTTTCTATAATGAGCGGAACGGCGATGATGATGTCCGGGTGGATCTCCGAGAAGGCCTTGAGGATGACCTTCGGGCTCGGGACCCTCGTGAGGAAGTGGACGTGCATGCCGATGGACATCTCGTAGAGGAACTCGAACATCATTCCGTACATGTGGGCCGTCGGGAGCATCGAGACGACGCTCATCCCCTTCTTCAGCTGCGGCTCGGCCTGGACGTGGGCGAACTCCATATTGGAGTAGAGCGACCTGTAGGGAAGCATGACTCCCTTGGAGAAGCCGGAAGTGCCGGAAGTGTAGTTGATGAGGGCGAGCTCGTCGGCGGAGTCCTCGTAGTAGCAGAGGTCCTTCGGATTGAAACTCTCGGGGTACTTCTGGCCGAAAAGCTCGTTGAGGTGCTCGCAGGCGTCAACGTGGGATTTCGTCCTGGCGTAAAGGAACGTCAGGGTGTTGATCTGGACGACGACCTGGAGGTCCGGCATGTCCTCGATCGAGAGGTTCTCCCAGATGACCTCGTCGACGAAGAGGACCTGGGCGTCGGAGTGATTTATCAGGTGGTGGATATTGCCCGGCTTGAACTCGTGGAGTATGGGGACGGCCACGGCGCCGTAGGTTATGGTCGCAAGGAAACAGACGCCCCAGTTGGCCTGGTTGCGCGAGCAGATGGCCACTTTGTCACCTTTTTCAAGGCCGCACTTTTCAAAGGCGATATGGAGTTTTGCGATACGGCGGGCGACGTCCCTGTAGCACAGGGTAATGCCCTGATAATTAGACAGTGCCGGAGAGTCCCAGTTTTCCCTGAAACTCTTTTCGAGCATTTTGTTGACAGATCTGAATTCCATTTCGGGTCCGATAAGTACACAATCGGACAAAATTAATCAAATATTAGTAGATATACAAATCCTTGTGTACTCTCTGACATTTTGTAGTTCAGTGAAAAAGTATTACCTTTGCAGTGAGATAATAATCCGTGGCACGGATGAGGTAATTCGCTAAGTGCAAAGTCCCCGCCTCGAGCCTCACCGAAAGGTAAACATCCGCCACGTTGTCTTGGGGCAAAGTTTAAAGGGATGGCTTCGGCCATCCTTTTATACTTCCAACGCGGTTATGCAGTACTGAACCTTCTCATGGGTCTTTCGTTTGACACCAACTGTCATCTTCACTGTTCCAATACCAGGACAACGGTAATGCATTATCAGCATCTTGTCAAACTCCTTTTGATTCCGGTTCTTTTTCGCAGGGACTGTGGTTACTTTTTTTGCTCCGGTCAGAATTGCATCCAACTGAAGAACTGCAAGGGTTGAAAGATATGTTCTGGATGAGTGAGTACAAGTTTCAGTTATAGAGACAAAACGAATATTGATATACTCTTTAAGAGACAGGTTATATCGTCGTTGAAGAGGATTCTGCATCTTCCATTCACGATAAAACCTGGAAATAATGTTTCTTCTCTTCACAACATCTTCCGGGGAATCACCTATGGGAATTTCATATTCTGCAATCACGGGCTTATCCTCCTCAAGCGGGATAACCGGGATTTCGCTTAAATCCGGCTCCTCAGTGTAGCCAATCAGTAGTTCAAACGGCACGTCCATTACGCCGGCCGCTTTGTGGATAGTTTCAATGTTCTTGGATTTGAACAATGTCTTGACGTTCTGCTTCCGGATTCCCATCCTCCTGGCGAACTCGCTCTTGCTCATCCCGATCTTCTCCAGTAGCGCCTCGCCATTGGCTTCAAAGTATATCTGACTCATAACATATATTTTCCACAAAGGTAATGAATATTTATTACCTGGCAAAAAAAACTGTCATTATCTCTCAAAAAATCAGATAACACCTTTTACCCTGTCAGAGCCCTTTGCCGAAGTTGCGGGAGGCAAAGGGAAGGGCGAGGCGGATGGAATGGCGCCAGTATTCCCAAGTGTGGTTGCCGTTGCGGACGCGGAGCTCACAGGGGATCCCTTTCTGAAGCATCTTCTGATGGAACTGCTCGTTGATGAGAAGGAGCCAGTCATCGTCGCCGCAGTCCACGAACCACTTGACAGTCTGCAGTTTCTTTACGGTCTCTTCATCCGCAGCATCGACGAAGTCGAGTGCGGAATGCTCGCAGACGGACTCGCACACGATGGCAAGTTTGTCATTGGGATCCGAAGTCCCACGGATAGCGTTGGTCTTGTTGTCGAGCCAGGCGCTCATAGCATAGCAGGACGAGAACAGCTCCGAATGTCTCTGACAGTAGACTACGCTGCCGCCCCCGCCCATTGAAAGCCCCATCACTGCACGGAGAGACTTGTCTCCGCCGCAGTGGAACTTTTCCTCCAGCTGCGGCATAAGCTCGCCGAAGAAGAAGTCCTCGTAGGGCCAGTCCTTAACGTTGAAATAGCCGTTCTGGACGTTATGGACGTCCTTGTCGCCGGCCGTCGGCATTATGATAACCATCGGAACCGCCTCTCCGGAGAGGATAAGTTCGTCGGCCACCGCCTTCACCATCCCCTTTTCAGTCCAGTCATCGGAATTGTCACTAAGGCCGTGGAGAAGATACACCACCGGATAACGGGCACTCGAAACTTCATAACCGTCCGGCAGATAGACTCTGTACTTGACATCGGCACCAAGCACCTTGCTCCGGATGCTTTCCGAAACTATATTTCCGGCAAATACCTGCGACGAAAGAAGCAGGCATGCGAACAATATGGTAAACCGTCTCATATCTTCATGGATTTTTTCGAACTCACGAAGATAATCAAATTTCTCTCAACTCCTTACTATTATTTTACAAGCCAGGTCGGAGCGGAGATAACCGCCTCATTTATCCTTCTCAAGGCAGAAGCATCCACCTTCTCAAGTCTGTCGTAGGTCATCAGTCCGTTGACTTCCACCTCTACGTCAGTGGTCTGTGTGTAAACAGCGGCGGCGCAGCCCGTGCCAATCAGCACCTTTAGCCTCCCCGCATACAACTCGTAACGCTCCAATATTTCCTCCTGAGACTTGCAGAGGCCGGCATAGCCCCAGTTTTTCCCTTTCGGGAACCATATATGGCCTTCGACAGGATAACCTATACCTCCATACTCCCCCAGCACATTCACCATCGTCCGTTCGAATACATTCATCTTGGGCTCCGGATAATGGTGGGCATCAAGGATGTCCCCGGCAAAATGGAAGTTGCCGCCGGAAGACTCGTTCACAAGCCTCGATGGGTCTTTAGTCTTGGTGAACCTAACGACATCCTCCGTGTCAAACTGCCCCCAGCCCTCGTTGAACGGAACCCACACGACAATACAGGGGAACCCTTTCAGGCTTTCGATTATCTCTCCCCACTCCTTATAGTAATTGTTCTTCCACTGCAGAGGAACATCACAGTCTGTGCCGCCGATAAACGAATCCTTGGCCCAGACATTCGCCTGTGCACTGGCTATCTCCGGCAAACGGGTCGCGTTGTTTTTGGCGTTATGATCACCTATGCACGGCATGTCCTGCCACACAAGCAGCCCAAGGGCATCGCACCAGTAGTACCAGCGCGCCGGCTCCACCTTAATGTGCTTTCTGATCATATTGAAACCCCATTCCTTCGTTTTTTCGATATCAAAGCGCAGGGCCTCGTCAGTCGGTGCAGTATAGAGGCCGTCAGGCCACCAGCCCTGGTCCAGTGGGCCGAACTGGAAAAGGATTTCATTGTTGAGTCCAAGGCGCAGGGAGCCCTGCGGGACACCTTTCCTCTTATGGAATGTGTCAGTGTCCATTATGACCGAGATCTTGCGCATCGCAGTGTATCCGCAAACCCTGTCTACAACCTTTCCAGACCGCAGAATGGAAATGTCAATTCCGTAAAGCCAGGGGCTTGACGGAGACCACAGATGCGGAGACGGAACCGTAAACACGACATCCGTCCCCTCGGTTGATGCGATTATGGCACCGGAAGGAGCCTCGGCGCTGTAACCAATACCGCCCTCCCGGAGGTCAACCCTGACAATGTCGCCATCCTTCAGTCCTTCGGCTTCGACGTGAACGTTAATCCTGGAACTATCCACATCAGCAGTGGCGTAATAGGTGCTGATCGATGACTCCGGGACGGCTTCCAGCCACACTGTCTGCCATATCCCTGTAACCGGAGTATACCAAATGCCCTGAGGGTGATCGCACTGCTTTCCGCGGGGTTGCCACCCCTGGTCTGAAGCGTCGAGGACTTTAACTTTTATCTCCTGTCTGCCCTTTTTCCGGAGAAATCCGGAAATATCAAAACTGAAAGGTGTATAACCTCCGGTGTGGACACCGGCCTTCCTGCCGTTGACCCACACCTCGGCCTGCCAGTCCACAGCGCCGAAGTTCAGCAGAACCCTTTTGCCTTTCCACGCTCGCGGAATTTCAAAAGTCCTGGAATACCACAATGCCTTGTCCGGTCCGACGTATTTTTTCACGCCCGAAAGGGCAGATTCTGCGGCAAAAGGTACCGCTATCTTTCCATCCGGACTTTCGAATTCCTCATCTATTCCGAGAATAGCATAATCCCACTCCCCATTCAGGTTATACCACAGGGGGCGCACCATCTGAGGACGCGGATACTCCGGAAGCGGAGAGGACGGGGCAACTTCACCAGCCCAGCGGGTCCTGAGCCCGGCATCTTTTGGAAGCGGGCGGAGCCATTCCACGAGCTTCTCCGGATGATCGGAGGACACACAGTCAACGCCGTGGCGGACAGCCCAACCGGCCACTTCCCTGTCGTTGACAAGCCACAGAGTGGTCTCGACCCCAAGTTTTTTTGCCTCCGCGATAACCTCCGGATTATTCATAAAACCGTCCAGGTTACAAGAAATACCCTTATAGCCCCGTTCCGCGGCCCAGGAGGCCGATTTTACAGGAGTCCCACTCTGGAGATATATCAGTTTTGCCTCGGGCTTAAGGGAATGGATCTCATCGAGAGCAAGAGTGCTGAAAGACGTAAATTCGACAGAGACACTGGTGCCTGATACCTCTTCAAGCACCCTGTGCGTAAGAAGAAGTGTTTTCTCATCCGAAAGCTGCTTTTTTATCTCCATTATCAGCGGTATCTCCGGATGCTTTGCTGCCTCAGCAAACCACTCAGAAATAGTAGGCATCGTGTGACCTCCCGGGAGATCGACCTTCCTGGCCTCCTCGAATGTAATAGTCCTGATATCTTTTTCCAATCCTGGGACTATCGGTCCGTGAAAGACAACAACCTGATTGTCAGAGGTAAGTTGGACATCGAATTCTATGGCGTCCACCCCGGCCTCGACGGCAAAACGCATCGATGCGAGCGTGTTTTCGAACGGCCCGTCAAAACGGCAGCCGCGATGCCCGATAATCTTCGGCTGTGCCATTGCTATAAGGGCAACCGCAAGGAGTAAAATCACCAGTGAAATTTTTCTCATAACTCAGAAAGTACTCTTTGGGCTTTTTCATACCCGTTGGACGGTGAATTCCAACACCCGCCAAGGATGATCGACCCCAGAAAACCGAAAACTATAGCGACGATAAATACTGCGTTCCAGCCAAAGCCCGGATGTCCGGCCAAAAAGCCGAATCCGATGCCGGAGATTACCGTCGCGCCGTAACAAAAAATACCGCAGAAACCATTGGCGCTACCACTGGCCCGCCTGGTGGCATATTGCGAGCAGCTTACTCCCAGGAGCGCTTGCGGCCCATAGATAAAGAAGGAGGCCGCGACGATGGCTACGGCGCTCCAAACCCAGTGGGCGTCGCTTGGGATAAGCCAGAAAGCAGTAAAACACAGAGTTGCTCCCAGAGTGAACAAAGCACTTGAGCGCAGCGTATGGGACTTAAACAGCTTGTCCGTCGCCCAGCCGGCGGCCAGGGTGCCCAGTACGCCGCCAATCAGCTCCGAGGCAGCGACAATGCTGGCGGCGAGCGCTATTTCCAGACCTTTGTACTGCGTGAGGAACGAAGTACCCCATTCAAGTATCGTGAAACGAATTACGTAAACGCAGAAATCGGCGATGGATATACTCCAGATGTATGGATTGCGGAACACCATACGGGAAATGAACTTCCTAAGACGTTCCGGGGAGAGTTTGATAGATTCACCTTCAGAGACACCGGGATTGACCTCAAGTGCTTCTACTGAAGGCAGACCGCATTCTTCAGGAGTATCCTTAAGCGAGAAGAACATTAAAACCGCGCCGAAAAAAGCGATGACTGCCGGGACTATGAAACAAAGGTTCCAGGCGCTGTAGCCGAAACGGGACAGCATCCAGCCGCAAAGTGCGATTACAAGGCCTGCTCCGATTGAATGCGATGCATTCCATATACTCTGTTTGGTTGCGAGTTCCGAAGGTTGGAACCAGTGCGCCATCATTGCGGCAATGGGCGGATAGGCCATCCCGTGCACGTATCCGTTGAGAATCCACAGCGAACCGATAAGATAGACCAGACCAAGAGTGGCCTTCCCCTCTCCGTCCAGAAGATTCAGTAAACCGTTCATCCGCGGCGAAAAGCAAATGGCGAGGTTGATGATGCAGGAAAGCAAAAGACCAAGGGACATCAGAATCCGTTTTGAATACCTGTCCGACAGTATTCCGTTGACCATTCTGGACAATCCGTAAACTATCCCATTGAGGGTGAGGAATGTACCGAGCTGCACCTTGGAAAGACCGAGGGTGGCCTCCATGGCAGGAATCGCAGCGCTGAAATTCTTCCTGAGAAAATAATAGCAGATGTACCCTATCATAAGGATGATAAGGGTCTTCCACTGTAATTTTACATACCTGCGCCTTATCTCCGTATCCATCGCCTACCTTGTCTGGTCGAAGGTAAAGAGTTCCCACGGCAGTTCTGCGTCACGACCCTCGTCAAGAACGGCGGCCGCATGGCAGAGCATCGGGAAATCGGCAAGATCCACCAGGCCGAGTTCGGCTTTTCTGACCATCGCATTGTACACCCTCCGCGAGACGACAAGGCTCTCAAGCGTCACCCCGGCAAGGATGTCCATGGCCTCTTGATAAGTTTTTCCCTCACCGAGGAGGATGCCTACCTTGCGCGTCCTACCGCCATAGACCGTCACGTAAAGGTCTCCGATACCGATGTTCTCGGAATCGCGGCTTGCGCCCTGCATTTCAAGCAGGAGACGCATCTCCTTGACGCCCTGATAGAACGCAGCCGCCTGTGAATTGAAATGCAGGCCGGCCTCGGGTCCGTGGTGACGGTTCACAAGACCGATGGTCATCGCAATTGCGAGGGCATAGCCGTTCTTCAGTGCCACGGCGCTCTCCAGACCGATAACGTCATTGGTGAGGGAGATGTGATAATACGATGTCTGCATCGCATCCTTCATCATACGGATCTGTCCTGAGGACTCGCCGCAAAACGCCACCTCCGTCTGGTCGTGGAATACCAGTTCATAGCTGGTGCAGGGGCCTCCGATGGCGCAGACCGTACGTTGGATACCCTTACCGGCCAACTCTCTCTGCCAGTATTCCGGATAAGAAATCAAGGAACCGTCATTCAGATTGATAAGGCCCTTTGTGACAGAGAGAACAGGGACTGACGGATCAAGGCAGCATAGGACATTATCCAGAAACCAGTCTACACCGAACGACGAAACACCTCCAATGACAAAGTCAACGCCCTCTACAGCTTTCCGCCACTCCTCGAACTGAAAATACCGTATCCCGTCAGGGAACGGACGATCGAACTTCGGATGCTGCCCCGTGAGGCGGCAAGAGTCGATAATATCCCGATCAAGCGGGGTCCCCACCAACCGGACATCGTGACCGTTTTCCCGGGCTGGAAAAGCAAGCGCCGAACCCATCATCCCGGCGCCGATGATTGCGATCTTTCTCATGTCAGTTTTCTGTGATCAAATCTTCTTCAGGCCAGTCCTCGAGACTCATATAGCCGTCCAGGACCTTAAAGGCATACGTAACCAAATCCATTTGAAGAGGCATATGGTCCGATGGATTCACGTCATCGTTATTGTAATTACCAGGGAAACCGCCAAGGGCCACTCTAGCCACGTCCACCCCGGGATATAAGCCTTCGCTTGCAAAAATATAATCCAGACGTGAGCGGCCGTGATACATCGTGGGCCTGAAGGCAGTTCCGCCCTTATAGTAGACGACATCCTTCAATCTGTCAGCAATCAGAGGATACACTTCATAGCATACCGATGCCGTGGGCTCAGAATAAGCATAGGCACTTTTACCCCCGAAAGGACTGACTGCCGTCTTCTCCAGTGGAGAATAAGCATTGAAATCTCCGCAGAAAATCCAATTGGACCGGTCCGCATACGAGGAATTGTCAATTGTCTGTGAAAGAATATATTCCAGCTCCGTCTTCCTAAGCGCTCCATATTTGGCATATTCCTCAGGCGACAGGTTCCCGGAGCCGTCGTCATCCACGGTCGGGCGCAGGTGGACTCCGACGACATCATACCCCGCCACGGAGACATATAGTGCTCCATGTCTAGTGGAAGATCCAGAGATTCTTTCGTTTACTGTTATGGGATGAGAGGAGGTTATGACTAATGGATAATTATCCTTCATAATTTTGGCATAGTAAGCATGCCCCCAGCGTTCACTAATAAGGTTCAAATCGCCAGCCTCACAAAGAACCAGCACGTCGGGAGCCAGCGAACGCACCCAGGCGACAAAATTGTCATAATTATTCTCACTGTCACGGCTCATCCCGTCCAGCACATTGTACTCCATTACCCGGAATTTGCCGACCACCTCCACGCCAAGCGGCGTCAACTCACGAAAATCACAACGTGAGACATTGGTAGTCCTGTTTTTCGTTTTGGACAGGGAAGGGTTATCGGATGTATCATTCAAGGTAACGGTATAAGCCGGCAGCGTCCCCGCACTCACGGGAATATGAAATACACGGGTGGATGAAGATGGCGTAAAAGTATATGTAAAGTCATTCCGACCCATCACCGCCCCTTCAGATGACGTGAATTTAAAGGATGCTATCGACGCAGGAATGTTTTTTATAGTAAACTGCATGATAGCCCCTTCATGTTTAAAGGGAAGATTGTCGTCGGATGCCGTCGCCTTCATAATGGCAGGGACATAATCATCTCCAGGCCAGACCACTGATTCAGGCAGGGTTAGGACAAGTTCTCCCGCCGACGAGTTCCAGGCTCCGTCCCACCAGGGATAAGCCGCTTTGCCGGCGAATGACCTCCCGGAAGGGATTTCCCCGCTGAAAGAAGCCGACGCAGTGCCTTCCCCGCTTTCAAGGGTCAGCGAAGTGACATCGCCATTATCGAGCAAGACCGCTATCCTGTCTCCGGACTGCCAGGTCACATTCCCTTCACCATCCACGCCGGCTCTTGAGATCGCCTCCATCGTTGCGCTGAAGCGCAATGTGGTCGTCCCCTCCTCCGGAGATATCGGTTCATCCTTCCCGTGGCATGCCGCAACAAGCAGCAAGACTGATATGATAAAACGATTCTTAGTCATCCCAATCATCTTTTACTATGTTCATCTGTTCGGCAGAAGCGACAAGAATGCCCTCTTCGGGGCAAAGATCCACAAGGGTGCATTTAGGAATATGATACCCTGTCATCGACAATTATTCGAAGATTTCGTCAATGCTGCATCCCTTCCAATGAGGAAGCGGCTCAACTCCAAGGAGTCTCGCCATCGTAGCTGTCACATCCATTTCGACCGAAGGGGCTTCGATACGGTGTCCCCTCTTTATCCCTTTCCCCCAGATGAATAGCGGAGTCTGGAGCGTCTGATCCACATATTCCGTGGAGTGGTGATGTCCGTGGCCACCGTGATCGGAAGTGAAGATAAACACCGTGTTGTCATCCGTAAACACTTTTTCCACACTTTGAATGAGGTGTTTTATAACACTGTCCAGATGCGACGCATAGCTGAGATACTCTTCAGATTCCCAGCCATATTTATGACCCGTGGCATCGAGACTGCCGAAATAAATAAAGGAAAACTTCGGCTTTTCGGTCCTCAGATATTCCGACGCCCATTCTGCCTCCTCCCAGTCACCTTCCTCTGTCTGCGGGAAATCAACGATGGTGGTGACGGCCGTGGAATCGACCAGGGAACGTATCACATCCCACTGATAAGTT
The DNA here is from genome assembly GCA_902791945.1 of uncultured Bacteroidia bacterium. Lineage (GTDB taxonomy): Bacteria > Bacteroidota > Bacteroidia > Bacteroidales > UBA932 > Cryptobacteroides. Next base: position 61,170 of record CADAXR010000001.1, on the reverse strand, counting down.
ACGAGGATGTCACTTTCAGGATGCGCCTGCCTTTCAAGGGAGAATATAGTCGGGACCTTCCCGCGTTCATCCGTCCATGCGGGTGTGATGTCCGGCCTGCGGGAATCCCATCTGACGTATCCATGATACTCAGGAGAGACTCCGGACAGGATTGACATCCAGTTGATGGCGCTTGCTGTCGGGAAGACACAGCGCTTGTCAAGAGTCCAGGAGGCCTTGTCCTCCAGACTCTTGATAAAAGGAAAATCCCCTTCGGAAAAACTTGATGCAGACCATCCGTCCACCCCGATCAACACCACGTGGGCCGGGCCTTCATACGGCTTCGGCGCGCAGGAAAAAGCAAGGGTGGCTATTGCAATTGAATATAGTATCTTTCTCATCGTTTCATTCTTTCGCCGGCAGGTTCTTAAGTGACGGATAGTCCGCCGACAAATTCCAAATATCCTCACTCCAACCAAGCGACTGCGCTTTGGCTGAGCATGTTACACCGTCTCCAACGCGCTTACCGTCATAACGGGTATTGCCTGGTGAAGCCGTCATGTCGTCATCATCTCCTGGCGCGCGCGTGTAACCGACAGTATAATCAAGGTCATAGCGATACCAGCAGTTCTTGAGCGAGGTCGAAGCGCTGGAGGATCCGCTGTGGACACGACCCACGATGACGCCGTCGGTACGTGTATTGTTTACCGCACTGAAATCAATTTTGGAATTCCAGGCAAGACATCCGGAGACGTTCCAGGTCTGGGTTGTTTTATCGGCTCCGCCAACAAGACCGCCCTGGGCATTGCTTCCGGCAGTGCCCACCTTAACATTCATGGACGAATAGCAGTTCGTCATAGTGAGCGAGCCGTTATCCATAAGATAGCCAAGGATTCCTGCGCTGAAACCTCCAGCCGTAGCAGTAATACTGCCACTGGAATAGCTGTCAGACAGGGTGAGTTTCCTGCTGGAATTAACAGCGCCCACAATTCCACCATCCTGGGTGCCTCTTGCGGTTATGTCTCCGGAAAATGCAGATTCAGATATCTGCACGTTACCCCACCAGGCCGTAGCGATGAGCCCGCCTGTGCCTTTGTCTCCGCTAAGAGTCGCCTCCACAAGACATTTACTAACGTTGCAGGGCCCCATGATGCCGCCAATCCCTCCAAGATAGCCGTAATCGCCTGTCCTGTTGGATGAGAATGTGCCGGAAGTCCTGCAGAGTGAAATATTACACACGGCGGCCTTGCTGCGTCCTATGATGCCTCCAATCTGGGATTTTGCCAGAAGATTTCCGGAGACCGAGCAGTTGCTTATCGTGAGTTCTCCTGCGGACTCATCATTATTTCCGACAATCCCGCCCACGTTGCTTCCTGTACTGGATATTGTCCCGGAAACAGAGCATCCGGAAATGGTTGAGGCAGCATCCAGAATCTCTCCGGCGATGCCGCCGGCTATAGCCTGTGCACTGACTGTCAGCCCGGTTATCGAGCAATTCTCGATTGTCCCATTGGTAAGTGCACCTACAAGACCACCGACGGCTGAGGTAGTACCTGTAACGGAAAGCCCATCAACGGTCACATCATGGATATAGGCTGGTGTGTCGGCGCCACCGGCACGGTATGCTAACAATCCGCCCCTGGAGGCGCTTGTAGGGTTGGTAATGATGGTCGCATCCTTGAATTTGACGTCATAGACTTCTCCCTTGATCGCTCCGAAGAAGGATGCACTCCAGTTTGTCATGGAAAAGTTCCTGATGGTGTGGCCGCCACCGTTGAAGTCGATGGGGTAGTTGTTATTGATACTGTTGTTTTTGTACAGCCAATCAACTCCTTCCATATCGATATCATCTATCAGCTTGAAATACAACTTGGAAGCCCCGGCATTGGAAGCAATCAGGTCATTCATATTCTGCAGGTGCTTTAGCGTCTTGATTTCGTAAGGAGACGCTTGAGTACCTTCGCCGGCCCAGAACAGGGGCTCCTGAAGGTCTTCAGCATCGAGCGATATGGCTGTAACCCGTCCTCCTCCAATCACAAGTCCGTCTTCCCCGACGGTCTTCTCTATGTCCTCCGTCTGGCCCCCGGGGCCGGCAAGGGTAATGACGTACGTGCTCCCGGGCGCAAGCTGAACCTCCTTCGGGGAGACCATCATATATGCAGTGATGTCTCTTGCATCAGCGGTAATCCCAAGGTCCTCAAGACCGAGGGAAAGGGAGGAAACAAATTCTGACTCCGTATCGTTGGTTGAAGGTATGACAGCGTCAGGCAGTGTCAGGGAGATGCTCTCAAGCGAAGCGAAGCGCTCAGGAAGAGAGAAAGCGAATTTGACTACGCCGTTCTGCGAGTACTCCTGACCGGAAAGCGAAGCGAAGAACACCGAGCCGTAGTAAGACAGGCCGGACACCCTCGCATTCCACTCAAGGTGGGCCGTGGAGCCGTTTCCTGTCTGCACCTGACCTGCATAGCTGCGGGCTTTCCAGGCAGCCTCATCGGCGAAAGTACCGGGATACAGCACAGTAAAACTGCTTCCACTGAGCGGCTTACCGGAAAAGCCGGCTCTGGAAGGTGTCATTCCTTCCTCTACAATGGTGAACACTTCCCCGGACTGGAAACCGCCCGGAATAATCCGCAGGCAGTCGCCCGCCTCCCAGGCGAGAGAGAGCCCGGGGGCGTCACCCGCAGTGAGCGACACCTTTGTGGGCACTACCGGAGGGATCTCCGCACCAATCAGCGCGGGGCCGGACGTGTCGTCTATGCCCGGCAGGCCGGGCTCCTCTTCCTGCTCCTGCCGCTCCCCTTCCGGCTCATTCACCGGCGGGAGTTTCTGACAGGCACATATCGAGCCCGCAAGCACAACCAGTATCCAAAGTTTTCTTTTCATACGCTTTCCGTTTACAGGAAATAATGGTCAGGGGCAGAGGGCTCCCCGCCCCTGACCATGGAGAGATTATTCTACAACGTTCTTAAGAGTAGGATAGCCATCGGTGTTGTCCAGTTTCCAGATGGATGTGGACCAACCGAGTGCGATAGCCTTATCCTGACAGGAAACCCCGGCATCAGCCGGCTTGCCGTTATATATCTTCTTTCCACCTTCACTTACGTCAGCAGAGTCAGTAGAGATATCTTTAGGATTCCCTTTTACCAGATAGGTAAGGTCGTTTCTATACCAGCAGTTGCTGAAGGAAGTGGAAGCCGAACTGGTTCCGGAATGAATCTGACCGATAATCACACCATCAGTAGTGTTGTTCGTATTGAAAGAAATGGAACTGTTCCATGCGAGAAGGCCGGAGACATTCCAAGTATTTGTAGTGGTATCTGCACCACCGATAAGGCCACCAATTGCATTTCCGCTGGCCGTTGTGGTAACAGCCATCTTAGAGTAGCAATTTGTAACCTCGCAGGAAGCGCCGTTATTGACGTAACCGATGATGGACGCCATATAACCGGCATTACCAGTGATAGAACCGGCAGAGTAGCTGTTCTGAATCTGAACATTCCTGCGGGAATGGCCCACAAGTCCGCCAATCTGGCTGGCACCTTCCATAGTACCGTTATAATAGCACTCCTTGATGATAAGAGTCATAGATGAGTTATAAGCATCACCAACCAGACCACCAACGGCTCTGGACAGAGCGGTATTCTTCTGGATAGTCATTGTAGAATACGACTTCTGGAGCGTTCCGACAAATTCTCCGGCAATGCCGCCGACACAATGAACGGCGGATGCCCCCATGGTTGTCAAAATTCCGGTGGACCTGCATGAGGTAATTTGAGCGTTACCATTGGAGTTGCGGCCAAGAAGACCACCTACCCAGCTCACACCGGAGACATTTCCTGTCGACGAGCAGGATGTCATAGTGATGGCGCCCTTTAAGTAACCACCCACGCCGCCCGTAGAGAATTTTGCTACTATCGTATTACCATCATATGCCTTGGCAGCTGTATTTGCATTGGTAACAGCAGCCGAATTGTCGCAGTTAAGCAAAGATACTGCACCACCGGAAATACCCACAATACCACCCACGGCATTCCAGGTAATAGACCCTATACTGCTATAGTTTACTGAAACCGCGCCAAAATTATCGCAATTGGTGATAACTGTATTCTCTTGCGCAAGAAGACCAAAGACACCGCCAATAGCGACTTCACCTCCTGCGGTCACGGCATTGACCGTAATGGCTCCGTGGTTCTCACAGTTTTCACTGCTAACCCTCGTAGAAGACTGAAGAACTCCCGACACGCCAGATACACGGAAGGCAGCCGAACCCACATCAACCGATTCAATTGTTATGTCAGCATAATTCTTACAACCGGAAAGAGGGACACCGTTGGAGGAACCTGTAATACCACCGACCTGATAAGCGTGTGATTTCGCAAGTCCATCAATTGTCAACGAGCCACGGGTAATCACATTGGAAACAGTGTTGGCATTGTCAGTATTGTAAATGTAATGAGCAAGAATACCCATACCATAATCAACACCCTTGATACGGGAATCAATTCCATTGAAACTGATATTTGCCTTTATGTCAAGGTTGCTCACCCAACCCCTAAGATCGCCGAACAAGGGAGTTCCCAGACCTGTAATGGTATGGTTGTTCCCGTCAAGGTGGCCATAGAAATTGTTAATTTCAACAAAATTGCCGGCCTCTTCTGACGACAGGGCGATATCATCTATCATTATGTAATAGAGCCCCTTATTCGCCTCGCCGGTGAACAAATTCTTGAGGTTCTTCAGTGTCTTGATCTGATACGGGTTGGCCTGTGTGCCATCACCGCCCCAGAAGAGGGGTTCGTCCCAGTCGGCGTTGTTGAGTTTGATATTGGTCACCTTGCCGCCGGCGATGGTGTAGGCGGACTCGAGCTCCTTTGTCTTGACCCAGGGATCGTCCTGATCACCTTTGACTTTGATAAGAAGTTTAGTCCCTGCGGGAAGGGAGTTGTCGTTCCAGGAGACCATCATGTAAGCGGTAAGGACTTTGTCAGAACCGAGGGTTATGTAGTCAGTGGAAGCATCCGTGCGGAGGTTAAGGTCGAGATGGTCCGTCGTTGCGCCGCCGCCGTTGGTTGTGCTGAACACTGAAAGCGCAGCGTCGGAAGCATCAGTTGCATAGAGGCTAAGGGAGTACACTTTAGTGAAATCTGCCGGGAGCTGGAGTTTGAAGCGCAGAGCACCGTTCTGTTTATTAGTAAAACTGACTGAAGAATAATCGGCCAGTCCGGTCTCGATGGCATTCCACTCAAGGTGGGCTACGCTACCGTTGCCGACCTGCTCCTGGGAAACATAGCTGCGAGCATTAATCGCAGCGACATCCGCATAGGAGGCCGGATAAAATACAGTGTAAGCCGAACCATCGACAGGAGTTCCTTCGAATTCAGCTTTGTTCGCGGTGAAACCGTCCTTGATGGTGAACTCCTCGTTGCCGCTGCCGCCTTCCGTCGCGATGACGCGGATGGCGTCGCCGGCGGCCCAGGCAAGGGACATACCGCTGCCGACACCGAGGTCGGCGAGGTCGACTTTAGTTATCTCTTCCGGGATGGAAGCGCTTATAAGTGAGGGTGAAGGCAGGATTTCGCCGCCGGGGACAGCATCCTGATCGATCTTTTCTTCCTTGGCGCAGGACAGGGCAAGGCCGAGGGTAAGGGCTGCCATCAACGCAGCGCGGAACAAAACATTCTTTTTCATAGCTTGCATACGTTAACGGTTAATTGAATTCTTCGTCGAAGAGGTCTCCCTCTTCCAGTTTTCCGGGGATATTCCCGCTCTGACAGAAAGTGACTTCCGTCATAGTGTCCATACTCTTTGTGTCCGGAGCATTGTAAATGCATTTTTTTAACATGGTTATTTGGTGTTTTTGTTTGATAATATCCAGTCTATATATATGGGCATATGGTCCGAGCCGCCGCGCATTCCGTCGTGCTCGTCCATTATCAGTTTCCAGTATGTTACCTTTGAATTGCCGGTTGTAAAGTATATATGATCCAGCTGGTAGCCGTTTTTCTCTACAGTGGCTGCATAGCGCCGCATAGATGAATATTCAGCGTTTTCTGCTTTTGCAGCCTTCTTCTTTGCATCGGCCATAAAACCGCTGTTCTCTATCCAGTCCAGGGCCGGATTGCCGTCCGAGCAGTTAAAGTCGCCAGTACAGAATGACGGATATGTCCCGGCGATTTCCCTTACTTTCTGAAGCAGCAGGCGGGAGCTGACAAGCATCGCCTCATTGCTGATAAAATCGTAGTGGGAGTTGAAATGGAAAAAGACACACCCCGTCTTCTTGTCACGGAATTTTGCCCAGATGCAAAGGCGCGAACTTTCGCCACCAAAGCCTTTCTTCTGGCCCGGATTTTCTGTGTACCAGAAAACTCCGTCATCAAGTTTTTCAACCCTGGAACGCTTCCAGAATATGGCATTGGAGAAATCAGGTTTTTCAAGATTGGTGGAGGCGAATATGGAATCGTACTCGTCCCCAAACAGTTTTTCAAGGTCGTGATACTCAGGCTCAAAAGGCTCCTGAACTCCGATTACGTCAAAGTCGTAATGGCGAACCACCCAGTCTACGTACGGCAAACGCTGCTCCCAGGACGGACGCTTCGGATCGTCGTGCTTATATTCTATATTGTATGTTCCAACCCTTATAGGGACTGACGACCACGAGCATTTCGAAGCCGTCATCTGTTTCTGCCACGCAAGATATTCAGCCCGTGCTTCGCTATTCTTGTCGGCTACGATCTTCACCCTGGCTGCGTCCTTAATGGCATCTAGGGTACTCTGTCCGATTTCCAGCTCTGATGTCTCGGCTGAGCAGGCTTCTACCACATGGCCGTCCTCCGGAGCATACTTCCAGTTGATATAGATGGTGCCGTTCCCCGGAACATTAACCTCCGGAGACACGGCATCCATACGTCCGTCAAGCCGCAACCCGCCATACCAGGAAGCGCCTTCATCGTCCGACAGATAGGCGTACAACCCGTCCGGCAGATAGCATAGCCGCTGGTCTATACGGCCGTTTTTGACAAGAAGCCATTTCCCGCTTGGGAGAACAGTGACCGAATAGTCAGTGAAGGGAGAATAGAACAGTCGTTCCGGCTCCGTCCAGCTTCCTCCGAAATCCGAAGAGACGCTGCGGTACACCCATTCGTACCCATGCGAGAGCATAAGCATTGCAACGCGACCGTCCTTAAGGGGGATGAGCTTTGGACGGTTCCTGCCATCGGCAACCTTCTGGCCAATGCGGATGCCGCTTCCGAAAGGCATCCATTTGCTTCCCTTGTCCATTGAAGCCTCGACACCGACTGTCGTGCTGTCTTTCTGGACGGGACGCAGGAGCATCCCGCTCCGGAGACGGACAGCGTCTCCGTCGGAAGTCCACGCGGCCACAAGGACAGCCACCTGCAATATAAGAGAAATGAGCGTCATCTGTAACGTATCGCTATTGTGCCGAATTCAATAAAAGTCCAGTTCTCCTGGTTGGGACGGAGGCTCCAGTTGTCGGAGCCCTCGAGGGCGAGGGAATACGCCCTCCGGCTGACCGGGCATATCCGGACATACACTTCTTTTCTGCCGAAAAGAGTGGAAGGCAGGCGTACCTGATGGGCCGTAAGCCCGAGGCCGCATTCCATCGAGGTCACGTAGTGGACCCCGTCAATGTCTTTTTCCCACCAGGGAAGCGGGCGGAGGACTATCGGAGGGATGTCCAGAAGCGCAAAGACTTTGTTATCCACGGACACCTCCACTCCCCAGTAGACAGGACACATCCTGGTGTTGAAGGCACTGTTGTCGCCGGCGCCGAAGTTGAAATCAAGGCAAAGGATGTCCCCTGAAATCCCCTCCGTGGAGAACTGTATCATAAGGCCGTTGCCACAGTCGCTGCCCCAGTCCCACCAGTTCTTCGCCATAGTCCTTACCTGCATCGAGCCCCTCAGGACCTGGCCGCGGTGCCCCCTGACATAGCCGTTGTCCGGCTCCACCACAGGGTTGTTCAAATCCCTTCCACGGTAAGTAGACGCCTCAAAATCTGTCCATACATAACCAGAGCCCTCATCAGCTAGGACTTTCTGCCTCTTGATATAATGCATATCTCCTTCCGTCGTTCTGAAAGAATCGGCGTTGTCGTTCCAGTTCCACTCGCAGATGGTGGAGAATGACGACTTGCCGTCCCGCTCCAGACAGAAGTCTTCTTCCTCGAGGACGCGTATCTGAGGAATGTGAGTACGGCCATAACGGACGAGGTCGGATTTGACCAGGATGCCTGAGACGGTGCCGCTACCGCAGGGGACGCCGCTACCTGTCCTTCTCCAGCGCACCCTGGTGTTGAAAACGGCATAGAACGGTGATCCAGCGCTGTCTGTCATAAGGGTCTGCCAAGTCCCCATCATCCCGGCATAAGATTCCAGGATGTCACAATAGGACCCGTCTTTGAACACGAATTCACTCTCAGGGATGCTAACCCAGGTGTAAAGGTCGTCCTCCGTAAGTTCGCCGACGCGACGGACCTTTTCCGGGACATCGTCTTTTGTCCCTGGCGTCACCGAAATTACGGCCCCGTTGGGGATTTCCCGTACCACTCGTCCTCCTTCTTCCACGACGGCCCCGGATATATCTATTTTTACCTTTGAATAACGCTCCAGTTTACGGGCTTCGGGATCAAGGTGCTGGAAAACAAGTTTTACTCCACGCCACCTGTCCCCGTCCTGCACTTCGATGTAGGCAGTCCGGCCATTCTGCGTGAATGACACGCTGCGGTAATTGGACTGTACTGCATCGTCCAGATTCGGATGGGCGGGAGAGGAAATCACGATTCCTTCCAGAATTGCCGATATGAGAAGTGCTGCAAGCATTACTTATTGTATCTTACGGCTACATAGTTCAGGGCATTGTTGGCCTTGGAAGTCGAGCCGGCGCTGCCGTTGACAAACTTGGTGTCACAGTAGCCCTGTGGGGTATTGCCGGCTGTGTCCGCCGGGGTCAGGCGAATATAGACGTCATCAAGGCCTAGCATCTCCAGCGGCAGCTGAATATTGACGGGTTTGTAGCCCGCGCTCTGCCAGGGCTGGGTCAGCGACCACAGGACCACATCGGGGACGCTGTAAGTGGCCACGGTGGCCCACTGGGCTCCGGAATCATTGGACGGTGCCCATTCAACCTTCCAGTGGACCGGGCTCTTCCCCTCCTGGGAGGCGTTGAGGGTCGATATCTGAAGGGAAAGGACATCAGTAGTGATATTTTTCGTCGAGAAATGCAATTCCCATGAATAGAACTGTCCGGAATTGCTGATCCAGGTCTCCTTCATCCATGCCATCGGCCATCCGGCGCCGACAAGGAGCTGTCCCTTCTCGACGCTTCCCGTGTAGGAAGAAGCATAGTCGGTGCCGTCTTCCAGTGTGATACCAAAACCGTTTTCATTCGTGCAGCTCTTGTACACAGGGCCGAGATAACTCTGGTCATAGCAGGGATAACACCATGTGTTGTATGTAGGATTGGGAGAAGCCAGTGTGTATGTGTGTGTCATAGTGCCGCTTCCGGCGGTCGCGCTCCAGCTGTGGTCGGCGTTCCCCTGGCGGAGATAGCGCCATTCGCAAAGCAGTGATGAGAAGCCGTCGGAAACATCGGATGCAAAACCGAGATCCTCCCACCGCTGGTGTCTGAGCTGATATCTTCCGACTTCCCGGAAGCTTTCATATTCCTCGCTCACAACTATGCCACTGACGGGACCGCTACCGTTCCCTATCTTACGGCCGTCACGGCGATAAGGACATGTGGTGTTGGTGTAAAGATAGATCGAATTGCCCTCACTGTCCCTGACAAGGGAAGCGGACTTGGTTACGCGGTCGACGTTCAGAGTCCGCGTATATCCTTCATTCAGAGGAGAAAGACCGCCTTTGCGTATGGGGAATTCACAGTCGGCGAGAGTCACCCTTGTGTAGATGTCGTCATCCTTGAGATTGGAGATATGCATTATTTTGGAAGGGATACCGTCCTCTCCCACCACGACTGATGAAGCCACCATCGAAGAACGGACATTGGAGATGATATACCTGTCCGGGGAAGATATTTTTCTGAGCTGAGCGCCGGAAAGAAGGAGCGTCACCTTGCTGAACGGCTCGAAAACATTATCATCCTTGCTGATGGTCTCCATAAGGAATCCATACTTTCCGTCAAGGCTCTCGAACACCGCACTCTTTTCTGTTACTGTATAATCTATCGACGTGGACGTACGCTGGGGATTCTCTGCCACGTTGCCTGAAGCACGGTCACTCACGATATAGCCCTCGAGGTAGATATTGTCCTGAATCACCTGTGGCTCGGCCGCAGCCATCGCCCTAACCTGCTCAAAACTCGTCGGGATCCCAACGAGGTTGCCGGAAGCAGCACTCGTCGCCTGGGTCAGGTTGATGTTGCGGTGAATTTTCTGGGCCCAGCCGTTGGTCCAGGAAAGGGTGAGCACTGCACTCCTTACATCGGTTTCGCTCGGATTATCGTCCGTCCTCACAATCACAGCATTGTTCCTGACACTGCAAGCCTTTACCCAGGAAGAGCCAGAAGTGTCAAGATAACGCACGGTGGCCTTGACTGAAGACGGGTCAAGAGTCATCGACGCAGGGATGGAGGTGTCCCCCATCCTGTTATAGACGATAACGCTGGTGGAGCTCACAGTGAGGGTGTCCGTAATACCGTCCTGACGGATCGTGACAGTGTCACGCCTTGCAACATTATCGGCGCTGAACAGGACCCTTGCATAACGCCTGATCCCGTCGTTAGCAGCGACGCTCACCCTTAGCGAACCGTCACCGGAAAAAGACGTTGAACCCAGCGTTGCCCATGGGCTGTCGTCAAGGAGGGAGATCGTTCCCTGAAGGTTGGCATAGAAAGGTATGTCCACATCCCCTCCTGATGTGGGCATGTTCACTGTCACCGGCACGGCTCCAAGTTCGACCGGAGCCGTCAGGCGAGCCTCGTCGTATTTACAGGAGATTGCTGCAAGAACAGAAATCAGTAATATGGCTGTCTTTTTCATACGCCTTAATTATATTGTATGGTGAGCTCGCCGAAACGCACCATAGTGTAGACTGAAGAGTAGTTTTTGATGGTTCCTCCTTCAGGCGTCAGGTAATCATCATCGAGCGAAACGTTCGATGCGGCCCGGACTCTCACCCAGACATTGGGTTGTCCCAGCAGCGATGCCGGGAGAGTCGTCACATACTGATGAAGTCCAGGGACGGAGAAGCCGCCGATAACTGCGCTTGACCACGTCACAATGGGATGCATCGCATAGATATGATCTATTGCAGTGAACGACGTGCCATCGGTGGAATACTCCACCTTGTACTGGGTGGGTCCCTGGATATCGTCGGTTGCACCGCGGCTTGAACCTTGTGCAGCGCTCCAGATAAAGCTGAGATTGCTACCCGAAAGTCCCGCCGTGGAGAACTTGATGCAGAACCACGGGGCAGCGCCCATGTCTGATATATCCGATGAGGCCCAGAAATAGCCTCCGGTCTTCTTGAAAGCAAGGGCGCCGTTGGAGACCTGCCCCTTGTAGTACCCGTCAGTGGCAGGAGAAGCGTTGTAGTTGGTCAGCGAATTGAAATTCACCGCAGTCTGTATGGTCGCCACGCTTTCCATATTGCTGGAGATAACGCCTTCCCCGTGAAGGCCGGAAGTTATCGCATCGGCCCCGTTGATCTGGGTACCGTCCCACCCCTTGTGCCAGGAGACTATCTCCCTTGAGAAGCGCTCTCCAGTCGCCACGATATCTTCCTCCGCCAAAGGGCGTAGCTGGTACCGGCCGATGTCTCCACCGCGGGCCCAGCGCGCCAGTTCCGTGTGGACCAGGATACCGGTCACGGAGCAGGTGCCCTGCGGCACGCCGTTTCCATAACGGCGCCAGGTCACGGCGTTGTTTATCAGGAGATTGATCTCATTGCCGGAAGCATCTATCATACTGCAGGGAGTGGTGTCAAACTTCTGCGGAGAGCTGGAAGAGCCCGACTCATTGGTCTTCTTGCCGGCAGGGTTGAGCGCACTTACCACAAGGGAATATCCGTCGTGGCAGTTGGTGTATGCTCCATGCTTGAAACTCATCTCCAGGCCCGTTACCTTCACCAAGGTGTAGATATCGGAATCTTCAAGAGCCGACAGGGTTTTTTCGCGCGGCTCGGGATCCACGCCGCCTTCAACCGCTACAGCTTCGGACGTCACATCCTCAATGGTATAACGCTCGGGATTGCTTTCCCTCCGGATTGTCGTGCCACTAAGATCAAGCATGACTTTATCTCCCCTATGAAGGACATTGTCCTGACGCGTCGCGAAGAGAAGCCGGAATCCGGAAGTGCCGTCAACGCTCTGGATATAGCCGGTCCTGCCGTTCAGTGTTCCATCGAGGGTGGCGGCATCGGTATTTGGAGCAGTTTCCATATTGGGGGAATCCATATCGGAGATGGCGATACACTCTATTGCGCCATCACCCACAAAATAGTATTCCTCCCCTGTCACAAGGGCCTTGAGATCATCGAAACTAAGGCGACGGACCTTGCCTTTCTGTGTCAGCTGGTACTCAAATGTCGCAGTGACACCTGAGGCATCGGTAAACGGGAAGCTCAAAGTGGCGCTGCGCTCGGCCAGATCTTCGTTTTCGTCCATCTCTACAACAAAAGCCTGAGTCCCGTCCCCCGGAAGGCTGACCCTCGCCCACGAAGCGGAAGATTCCGCCCTTGAAGCAATGGCTCCGAGATACGGGACAAGGTTGGTTGTAAATGGCAGTGAAACCGAAGCCGCGAGAGATGAATATCGCGCTCCGACGACATCTTCGGAGAAACTCAGATAGGGAGCTTCATCCTTCTGAGTGAGCTTTATGGACGAGCGGAAAGACTCTTCCATCGCGTCAAGGTAGGAGAGCGTGACGACCGCGACACGCTCTGTCCCCTCCAGTGCCGACACTCCGACGGACACCTCGCCGTCCATGACGGCAAGCCCGCTCAGCCAGGTCACTGGGGTGCCCTCCTCTGTCACAGCGCTGATCTCTATTTTGCCGAGTTCGGATGAAGGAAGGTTTGTAGTAAACGGTATGGAGCCGGTAGCGGCATTTCTAGGAAGGTCTGCCGAAGCGGCGGCGAACGAAAGTTGTATGTCGCCGAATCCGGCTTTCTGGATCATCGCCACACTGCACCTTTCACCGGCAGATGATATTTCTATGACGGCCTTGCGGGAGAGTCCTTCATTGGCATCATAGTAGAATTTCACTTCGCCAAGTCCGCTGCCGGAAGTGTTTTCGATGCGGGCCCATCCGGCGCCTTCAATGAGCGAAGCCGTCCAGGAGCCATTGGCATAGACAATGACAGGGGTACTTCCCTCGGCGGCCTCCAGGAATATCCTTTCACTTTGAAGGGAAAGCGGACGGGAGAACTCGAATTTGTCCTTGCAGGAGACGGCAGCAAGCAGCAGCGCCGCCATTATCAGTATCCTTCTCATTGCTCGTAGGCTTTATTGTCCAGGGCGCCCTCAGAGAGTGCGACTTCCGTATCAGGTATGGGATAATATTCGTGGCAGGGACGGATATTGTTCTTTAGAGCCTGATAGTCAGTGAATTCATAAGTCCTCTTGAACCAGACACCCCAGCGGACAAGGTCGAATTTGCGCTGGAATTCTCCGAGAAGCTCCCTGCCCCGCTCCATCTGAATCTCATCCAGAAGCCTGTCCGGTGTGGTATAATTGGAGAATGGGGCCAAACCCGCACGGGTCTTGACCTTATTGAGATGCTCGATAGCTTTTTCAGGCGCTCCAGAGGCGTTGTAGCACTCAGCCAGCATCAACACGGCATCAGCATACCGGAATATCGGATAATTGTTGCTGTCACTGGTGTTGACCATGTTGTAGCACCAGAATTTGGGACCGGGCCAGCTGCGGCTGAAATCCTTACCGTTCCAACTGTAGACAATCGCCCAGCCAACCCTGCGGTCGGAACTGCCCTTTACGAAGAGTCCGTTGTGGAGGTAAGCATTGGGACGCATCGGCTGCCAGACTATACACTCGGTTCCGAGTTCAGGCACTTCGATACCGTTGAAAGTACATTTTCCTGTCGCCTCATCCTTTTTCTGTGGATAGGGCATCAACACGGCACCATAATTGGCCGAATACTGCAGGCCGCCGGGGGTATAGGTGTGCTGGATTTCGAAGATGCTCTCCGGAGTGTTCTTGATACGGAAAGACACATCGTTCAGGGGATATGACTCCTCCGTTAAATCACCGTAAACCTCTTCCAGTGCTTCGAGGGCCGTTATCGCCTTAGCCCACCAGGAAGATGCATTATCCGGATCCTTACAGGCATTCCACATCGCCATTTTAGCAATAAGCATCTCGGTGAACGCCCAGCCGGCGCGCTGCAGTTTAAGGTCGTAAGCACGCTGAGCTGGCATATCCTTCACTGCTTCCTCCAGCTGGCTGATGAGGATGCTGCGTGTCTGCACGGCGTCCTGTCTCGGAAGATGCCGCACCCTGTCCAGCGTCGGACGGTCACCGACATATTCCTCATAGTACGGGACATCACCGAAAAAGCTGGTAAGGAGATAATACCAGTAGGCCCTCATAGCAAGGGTCTCCGCCCTCAGGGGCGCCAGATCCTCATCGCTGAGGCCAGAATTATCCATTGCCCAAAGTGCAAAGTTGGCGTTACGCACTCCGGCGTAAGCATACTCCCAGACAGTGTTCCCGAACCTGGCGTTAGCCGGGGAAACATCCATTTGGGCATCCTGGGTACCAGACTGGATATGGAACAGATCCGTACATCCCTCGGTGGCAATGCCGAACTCGAGGGCGTAGATAGTCTTGAGCGGAGTGTATGTCGCGGTTACGCACGCATCAGCCTGCTGGAGCGTCTTGACAAAGTCAGGAGACACGAAAAGATTCCCAGGCTCCTTAAGGGAGCAGGACGCCGCAATAAGCAGGATTACCGATATGTATAATGTCCTTTTCATACTAATACCTCACTTGAATTGAGAAAACTACTCTTCTAGCCTTGGGGTACGCTCCCACGTCCATTCGGCGGATCTTCGAACCGGAAGCGTCGGTTGAGACGTCCGGGTCGAATCCGTTGTAGTATTTAAATAGAAGCAGGTTGTTGCCTGAGATGGTAAATACTATATCCTTGAGGAATGTCTTCTTAGAAAGCTTTAGAGTATAGCTCAGGCTGAGATCCTGGAGGCGAAGATACGAGGCATCGTACACCATAAAGTCCGAAGGTACCGCCGTCTCGTAGTTGCCGGCGCGCGGGATGTTCGATTCAGGATTTCTCACCGGATGCCAGGAATCCAGCATAAAACGGTACTGGTTGGTGTAGATTCCGCCGGCCATCCAGAACATCGTGTAGTTGTAGATCTTCCCTCCAAGGCTATATGTCCAATACATATTGAGCCTCAAGTTCTTGTATCGGAAAGAGTTGTTAAGGCCGCCATAGATGACCGGATCGGCGTTGCCGAGGTAGCAGAGGTCGTCCTGGGTCAGAACGCCGTCGTGGTTCACATCCACGTAGCGTGGAAGGCCGAGCTCGCGGGATGCCGTCTGGCCCGCATAGGCGTGGGTAATCTCATTTCTTGCGACTTCCTCCTCATTGTGCCACACCCCGGCATAATGGAATCCCCATAGGGCGTTGAGCGGATAACCCTTCACATATCCCAGCATCATATAAGGATTGTTGGAAGGGGAATTATAGACGGAGACGAAATCCTCGGTGCCGACATCAAGTACCCGCTGATTGTTGTGGGATATGGTAAATGATGTCTCCCAGGTGAAATTCTTGCGGACGATGTTGCGGGAATCGATCGTGAGCTCAAGACCCTTGTTGGAGGTTACGCCAAGATTCTGGAGTATCTTTGAATAACCCGTACTCTTGGGGACAGACACCTCCAGAAGAAGGTCTTTGGTACGCGAAATGTATGCTTCGGCCGTGACCGACAGCCGGTTGTTGAAGAACTTGCCGGTAAGGCCCACATTATACAGAGTGGTCGTCTCCCACGTCAGGTCAGGGGACGAAATCCTGGAAGGCCTGTAAGAAGTAACCCTCGAACCGTCAATCAGATAACCCGAGAAAGAACTGACTGCCGCCTGGGACAGGAAATAACCGATTGCGTCGTTACCTGTCTGGCCGGCGCTGACACGCAGGGAAAGTTCATCTACATTTTTCGCTCCGGAAAGGAACTTCTCGTTGTGGATATTCCACTTTGCGGAAGCCGAAGGGAAGAAGCCCCATTTGCGCCTGTCGGCGAAATTGGAGGCGCCATCCACGCGGCCAGTAACAGTGAGATAATAACGCTTGCGGTAATTGTAGTTGACCCTGGCAAGGAAAGACTCTGTGATCTTTTTGCGACCGTAGGAATCAATCGTGTACGTCTCCTTGTCCTGGACGGCACCGAGGTCGTTCCAGGCCATGGTATCCACAAGGTAACCCTTGCCCTGGACGCTCATCCTGGTGTAGTCGATAATAAACCCTGTAAATCCCGCAACAGCATCGAGATGGTGGATCTTCTTCCAGTCCTTGCTGACATTAAGATTGGCCTCGACGGTGTGGTGGTACTCTGGGAGGGACTCCTGGTAGGCATCTCCGCCTTCCCTGCCCTGCTTGGCGGGGAGCGTGGACTTGTAGTAACGGAAACGCTGCCTGTCAAACTGCAGGAAATTGTATTGGACTTTGAATTTCAGCCATTGCGTAATATCGGCCTCTCCCCAGATAGTCTGACTGTTGGAGAAACGGCGGTAATAATCCGTTTCGTTTTCTATCACTGACACAGGGGTATTGATAACGGCCCCCTGGTAGTACAGCGGATTGTAATTGTCCCTCTCTCCGATCAGCGGGGAAAGATACATCGCAGAGTTCCACCAGCTCTTTCCGCCGATCTGAGTGAGCGGGTTTTCGGTGCGGCGATAAGTGAAATTCATCTTGTATCCCACTTTCAGCCACTTGAATAGTTGGTGATTGATGGAGAAAGTACTGGTGAAACGCTTCTCTCCGGACTTCTTTATGATACCATCGTTGTCAGTATAACTGGCCGAGAAGAAGTATTTTGTAGCCTTTCCGCCACCTCCGATGGAGAAATAATAGTTCTGATATGGAGCAATCTTGGTAATCGCGTCGATCCAATCCGTCCCCTCCCCGTAGGAGAACGGATCCGGGACAGTCATCGAAGACACCGGACGAGTGCTGTCATAACCGTAACGGAAATAAGAGTATTCGTTGCGGTAGATTGAAAACTCCGTGGCATTCATGATGTCAGGCTTGAAAGGCAGCATCGATATGCCGGCGGTAGCCTTGAAAGTGATATTCGGCTTCGAAGCCGGCTGAATGGAACCGGCCTTCGTCGTTATAAGGATAACGCCGTTGGCGCCTCTTGCGCCGTAAATGGCGGTCGAGGAAGCATCCTTGAGAACTGAAATATCTTCGATATCAGCAGGATTGATGTCGTTGAGGTCGCTGACGGCATCCATCACGCCATCGACTACTATCAATGGCTCATTGGAGGCCTCGATGGAGCGTGTTCCGCGGATACGTATGGAAGTCGCAGCTCCGGGCTCACCGGATGTGGACATGATGTCTGCGCCGGCGATTTTACCCTGGAGGGCCTGGTCCACGGATGTCGCGGGAGACTCCCTTATTTCTCCCATCTTGACGTTGCTTACGCTGCCCGTAAGGTCCTCCCTGCGTACGGAACCATAGCCAATGGCAACGGCCTCGTCCAGCATAGTCGCAGCGTCAGGCTGCATCACGACATCGATACGCTCCCGGCCGCCGACTTTTTCCGAGACGTCCTTCATACCCAGATACCTGAACTCTAGAACGTCATCCGCGCCGCAGGAGATTTTGTAGGAGCCGTCAATATCGGCCATGGCTGTGGCCAGGGGATTTCCGTCAGGCCCCTGGACAAAAACCATCGCGCCGGCAAGAGGCTCGCCGGAAGAGTCGCTGACCTTGCCACCGACATCACGGGGCTGTGCCAGTGCGTCCAAAACGGACAATACCAGCATAACGGAGGTCAGAAAATGGAATTTCATACGATAACGGTTATCAGTTATCGCAAATATAGTCAGCGGGCGCGAAAGAATAGGATAAACCCAGTACCCAAAAAAGAAAAAATAGTGCCTAATCCACCGGAGACGGGGCCAAAAGGACAGAATCCTCCCTTACCGGGAATCCAAGTACCGGAACGCCGTCCTCTCCCCAAGTGACAGGCTGCATACGGCAGGAACGGTTGTCCACCGCATGCATATCCCGGAAACGGGATTTGCCATTGTAGAGAATGTATATCTGATCTCCGGTCTGGAAGAAACTCAGGTGGCCGGGGCCGAGGACGCCCGTGCGCTCGCACTTGGAGAAGACAGGCTCCGGATGTTTGTGCCAGGATTCCGGATCAAGCGGATCCGAGTCAGCCAAAGCCTCAAGCAATCCCTCGCAGTAATAAGAAGTATAGGTCTCGCTGGCGGCATAATACACGAGAAGTCGTGTCGAGTCCCTCGAATACAGGAATGACGGGGCTTCATTGACAAGGACGGGCGAGGACATGGAAGTGCCGTCTTCATCAATCCACTGGCATTCCCATTCGTACTCCGGGGTCGAGATGACAGCCGACGGGGAATCCAGTGTCCAGGGATTCATCATCCTCGCTATAAAGATGCTCCAGCGGGCCACAGTCCCGGGGCTGGCGGAATCAGTGCCGGACCAAAGAAGGTATCTTGAACCGCGATGGGTAAAAGTTGTTGGATGGATATCCTTTACGTTACCGGTGCGGACCCATCCAAGCATCGAGAAATGTCCGTCAAGGGGATCATCGGCTGGGTTCTCCATCACATAAATGTGCCGGACATCGCTGCCGCTGCCGTCATCCGAACTGAAATAAAGAAACCATCTTCCGTCGAACCTGTGGAGCTGGGGTGCGGAAATATGATAGATATTCTCCGGGGCATACACGACGCGCTCCTGAGCCTTGGCAATGTCCGCTACCCGTGAAGCCTTCCAGATCGAGACATGATCGTTCATCGACTGGGTGTAGTAGTAATTGCCTCCGTGGCGTATCAGCCAGGGGGAAGACCCGGTCGGGAAAATCGGATTTATGTAGGTATCCGGCTCATTCTCAACGGCATAGTGCCGCGGCCCAAGGCATGAAAGAGCCATGGACACAGCCATGAATATGCAGAGAGCGCGTCTCATCATGTGCGAAGATACTGTTTTTTTTTAACTTTGCACCCTATGAGAAACCTTCTACTCTTCCTGCTTGGGCTGACAGTTCTTCTGCCGGCGGCGGCCTCTGTCCCGCCTTCAACCGTCAAGAGCCTGAGTGAAAACGAAGGGCTGTCCGGGGACAACGTCAGATGCTGTTTCCAGGATAGCCGTGGGTTTCTGTGGATAGGGACAGACCGAGGCCTCAACCAGTATGACGGCAATTCGGTCAAATTGTTTCCCCGCGCCACCTGCTGCCTTGCCGAGAGCGGGGGGATTATCTGGGTCGGCACTGAAGAAGGCCTTTGGACTTATTCCCATGAAGATGGCAAATTCTCTCATTTCAAAGGAGTCACAGCTTACGGCGTCAATATCATCAGCCGTGTCAACGATATAGCCGTGACCAGAGACGGGCTTATTTGGGCCGGAACGGAAGGCCAGGGGCTTTTCCTGTATGATACAGTCTCCGGAGAGTTGGTGCAGCGCAGTGTCAGGACCCCCTTTGTGGAGAGGGTCTTCCCTGCCCCGGACGGGAGAATAATAATAGCGGACAAGGACGGCACGAACCATATTTATAGTTCAAAAGGGGATTACATCAGGACAACGCTGGAAGCCCTTCCGGTGCGCTCAGATACACTGATTGACCGAGAGGGCACCCGATGGATACCGACTTCCGACAGGGGACTTCTCAAAATTACCGCCGCAGACAGGGGCACGATGACCTTCCCATTCCCGGACGGCGCCGCTGTTGACGGGATCGTCACTCTGGCCGAAGATCCGGAAGGAACCCTTATCATCGGCAACGGGGAAAGTATATATACCCTGTCTCAGGGACAGGATAAATGCACACTTTGGGGCAATATTTCTCCGCACGGGCATATAACCCAGGTGCTTGCCCTCCCAGGAGAAATCTGGGTCGGGACTGACACGGACTGCATCTGCAGGATAGTCAAGGCAGGAAAAAGCATACGCCATTACCATACGGGAGGAACCGTCAATGTACTGTACCGGACCGGCCGGGGGACGCTTATGGCCGGCACCAATCTCGGTATTTTTTCTTACAATACGACCGAAGACCGTCTCTCCAAAGACCTTAATCGCAAGGATATACAGATAGTGATTGACGGGAAAAAGCCCGACGGCTCGTATCCCAAGGAATTCGAGGTAGTCTCCCAGAGTTCCGTCGTGGCCGTCTGCGAGGACGCGTCCGGCCATTACTTGTACCTTGCCACCTCGAACCGCGGAGTGTTTCGAAAAAATCTTTTCACCAACGCATGGGAGCACCTTGTCTCCTCCGGCGCTTCCAGAGAAACGCTCCCATGGAATAAAATCACCCTGCTTTTCCGTTCCGGCGACGGTACAGTCTGGGCCGGCACGGACAACGAAGGGCTCTGGTCGATGGACCCCGAAGACCTTTCCTTCAAAATACTTACTCCCCTGAACCCGAAGCTCAGGGAAAGCAGGGTTTTCTCAATGACGGAAGACGGAGCGGGCAACTTGTGGATATGCACGTCATCAGGGCTTTGGAGAATGAACCCACGTTCAGGAGCCGAAGAACAGTACAATATCAAAGCGGAATCAATCATATACGGCACAGACGGGAAACTCTATATGGGATGCCGCGACGGCGTGATTTCGATGCTGCCGCAGACAAAATTGACGCAGGAGATGCAGCCCCCGGTAGTGATCAGGGAACTTGCCGTCGGCGACAGCACTGTCTATATTCCCCCGGGCGGAAAGAAAATAACGCTTTCCCATCTACAAAACAGTTTCACCATATCACTAGCCGCACTCAGTTTTACGGATCCGTCCCACAACCTGTTTTCCTGGCAGCTGAGCGGGATTGATCCTGACTGGACCACTCCATCCAACACTGCCGCCGCATCGTACAGCAGGGTCCCCCCCGGAGAATATCTTTTCCGAGTCCAGGGCTGCGACGATTCTCTCAGGATTACAATCCGTCCGCCATGGTGGAAGTCTGCCTGGGCCATATCCCTTTATATAATAATGGCGGTGGTTGCGTTTGTCCTGATACTTCTTTACTGGCAGAGGAGGATGGCACTCAGGTACTCGGCAATCATGAAAAAGCAGGAAGAGGAAAGAGAAAAAGCCCTGTACAAACAACGTATCCGTTTCTTCATCGGGCTTATCCACGAAATACGGACGCCTCTTACTCTTATCAGGCTCCAGCATGAAAAAGACCGTCCGGGAGCAGATGATGCCATCACGCGGAACCTGGACTATATGCAGAACACGATAAGCAAGATCCTGACTTACGACAAAAATGCATCCGGAGACATTGAGATGTCCAAAAGACACGTTGATCTTCGGGAGACGGTATCCTCCGTAACGGCGACGTTCAAGGACAGCGCCGCATCGGAAAACATCGAACTGACATGCAATGTGGGCGATACGCCGGTGCCGGTCAACGTTGACACCGATATGATAACCAAGATCCTGACGAATCTCCTGTCCAACGCCCTCAAATATACCAAAGACAGGATAACCATCACTGTCGGGATGGAGAAGGACGATGCCGTCGTGTCCGTGTCCGATAATGGTCCCGGTGTGCGGAAAGACCGACGGGACAAGATTTTCGGCATGTTCTGGACAGATCCTGATGACAAGGTTGCCCAGTCATCCGGCATCGGAGTCGGGCTTGCGTATGCGCGCCAGCTAGCCGAAGCCCACGGAGGAAGTCTCATTGTCGAGGATGCCGTACCGGAAGGGGCTTCTTTCATTCTCCGCATCCCGGTTTCGAAGGATACGGATGCAAGGGAGTCCTTGCCGGCTGCGGCAACGCCATCCTCCAGGGAACGCTTGAAGGTACTTATAGTTGAAGACAACCGCGAACTCCGTGAGACGCTCAGCGCCAGACTATCAGAGTGGTACGACATCCTTACGGCACCGGAAGGGCGGACAGCCCTCAATCTTATTGAAGAAAAAGAGGTGGATATTGTAGTCAGCGACGTTATGATGCCGGTTATGGACGGATTCGAACTGTGTCGCAGCATCAAGGGGCAACTGGCCTACAGCCACATCCCCGTAATCCTCCTTACGGCTAAAGTTACTCTTGAAGCCAAATCCGAAGGTATGGAAAGCGGAGCAGACGCCTACGTGGAAAAACCTTTCTCAATCAGGCAGCTGCGCGGCCAAATCGATAACCTCATACGCTTGCGGGAGTCTTTCCGTCGGATGGTAACAGGCGATACGGTCGGTCGGGAGGTTCCATCAGGGCCAGAGGCCGGATTCATCAGGGCCATTAATGAATCAATCGAAAAACAAATCAGCGAGGAGGACTTCTCAATCGAGGGCCTTGCCTCCGACATGGCGATGTCCCGCACCAACTTCTTCAGGAAGTTCAAGGCGCTGACAGGCATCACTCCCAACGATTACCTCAAGAATTACCGCCTGGACCGTGCCGCCGCCCTCATACGCAGCGGGGCACGCATCAACGAAGCGGCCGAAAGCGTCGGCTTCACATCCTCTTCCTATTTCGCCAAATGTTTCAAGGCGCGATTCGGCGTCCTTCCGAAAGATTACTCCAGAACCTGAGACTACTCCGTCTCGATTATGACCGGTTGTGAATAATACACTCCGTCGTCCCGGTCAGCAAGGGCTTCGATCTCCCCGCCGCGGTGCTGGTTCATAATAAGACCGACCTTCATATCGGGGTAAGCTGTCAGCATGGCGACGTCACCGGAACTGTCGCCTGCGACAAGGACCGGCTGCACACCGCCGTGGCCGGGCGCAATGAGGCTGTCGATGCATGAGACTTTGCCCTCCTTGAACGGCTGGACATAGGCTGGGTCGTAGCCGCCGTCGCTGAAGCGGACGCCGAAGACTTCCTCCGGGGCCATTCCAAGGCCGTTCTCCGGGTCGCAGGCAAGGGCTTCAACCAGCCACTCGAGCGAAGCGGAGCAGATATATGGCGTGATGCCGGCACGGCGCAGGGCGTTGTAGAGGTTTTTCATATCCTGCGTAAGAACAAGGCCCTTCTGAGCCGTACCGTGGAAACGGCCGTCCGTGGAGACCCATTCCTCATTCCAGGCGCGGCCCTGCGAGAGCCAGTATTTCAGGCTCTCAAGCGCGGCTTCCCGGGGAAGGCCGTTGAAGAGCATCGGCTCCCAAAGGCAAAGTTCCCCATATTCATAGCTGTCGCCTATAGCGTCGTAAAGGGCCAGGAACCCTGCTCTGAAATCAAGGTATTCGGATGTGCCGCGGACGTCCTCTATAGACATTCCGCCATCAAGCATAGCCCTGAGGGCGCGGTATTGCCCGGACAGGCGCTCCCCCATCTCGTCAGCGGTTAGGCCGAGCCCCTCAAGAGGAAAATCCGTTCTCGGAAGGCCATAGAGAAACTTACATTCCGCAGCATCGGCAAACATCAGATTCTCAATCTGATAGATCATCAGGGTGTGGGTGACGTCGTGGAGGACGGTGGTGTTATCGCAGTCAAAAACGGCGTATCCGCCTTTCAGCGATTTATCCTTCAAGACAGCGCACAGGGCATTGTATGTGTCCTCTTCCCATTCCCCGCGCTCCAGGACGGGAGCGCAGGACACCAGAAGCACAGGCAGCAGCAGGCGGCAGATCAGTTTCATCCTTCAAATTTTTGCAAAAGTATTCATTCCCCGCAAAAATACAAAGCTCCGGAATACTTGCAATTATTCTGGAAAATACAGATATTTGGCAAAACATTAAACAGTTTAACTTATGAAACAGCTCAAATTCCTGGCCCTCGCGGCACTCACCCTCACCCTTGCCCTCACCGGCTGCAAGAAAGACAAGACCAAGTCCTTCAATCCCCAGAGCGAAGACGATTTCATCGGCACCGTCTGGAACGGCAGCGCTACCCTGTCCACCACCGAGACCAACGCCGAGACCGGCCTGCCGGAGGAAGTTCCCTACGCCGCCCTCAATATCAAAGTCAATTTCAAGGCCGGCAAAGCATGGGAGGCCGATTCCAAAGCTGCACCCCCGAAGGGCATGGATTATTCCGTGTACGACAGCCGTCTGAGCGGCACGTTCACCTTTGATGCGGAAAAGAAAGAGCTTCAGCTTTCCGTTGAGAAAGTCGAGGCGAATTTCTCCGCCCCCACGCCATTTACCATTCCCGCCACTCTATCCGGCAATAAGATTACACTCCCCGCAATCAAAGCACTCCAGCTCCCCGAGACCGTCTTTACGAAGGAATAAAATCCCTTTCATATCAGAAGGAAAATTGCTGGCTTTCGGCCAGCAATTTTTCGTAGCCGCAAGAGGCGTCACGTCGGATTATCCCAAACGTATTTTACGGCCTTTCTTTCCAAATTTTAAAGCTGCCGCAAAGGTGAAGCATGGAAAGGTAGTGAACCATGCCGTCATGGTAACGGTACTGTCCTGTCAGCAAAGTGCCATCCCATGCCTTCTGAAGGTTCCTCCGGATCTGGGATTCATAGCCCTCCGTACCCATCAGGGCATAACAGGCCACGGCGTTTGCCCCGGCTTCACCCAAGGTGTAGCTCTCGGATGGGTTCGTGCCGTCCCAGTTGAAACGGGCATGCCTGTATCCGTCAGTCTCAAAGAAATCGATCAATCTCTTAGCAAGGACTGTCTGACGCTCGGCATCGACACCGAACAGATAGTAATCCATTCCGATATTCATAGCGCAGCGCATGGCATCATACATATACTTAGTCGAATTAGCGTTGTATGCGTACGAATGCGGTGTCCCGTCAAAGTTGCTGTATTCAGGGAACAGTCCGGAAGTTGTGTTTGAACTTTTGTACAGATGATCGCGGGTTGCCTGGATCGTCATTGCCCATTTGTCCCGGTTTGTATCGGACCAACGGGAGAATAGTTCCAGGAAGGCCGGCAGATCGTAAGAAGGATTTGAAAAACTGACAGTCGGCGTGAAAGTAATGACATATGCCTGCGTATTGAATAACGAGAAAGTCGGATTGTCCCACATCCTTTTCAAGATATATTGCGCATCGTCCATGTAAGCGCTGTCGTTCCAACGGTTGGCTGCGAAAATCAGGGACATCATGGTATACATCTCTGCAACCGGGCAGCACTCATCATCTGAACCGGATCCATCTGTATGACACATACTGGCAAAATAGCCATCCCAGGCACCACTCTTGCGCCACATATGGTTCTTCATCCAAGCCCACAGTTTGTCAAATTCGCTCTTGTGGTCGGTCTGTACGGCAATCATCATCCCGTACGACATCCCCTCGGATGTGACGTTATTGTCCGCCGTGTCAAGAATATATGCCCCGCCGCCCACGTCGTAATAGAGCCTTGAATTAGCAGCCCCTTTGAAATAATGATCCCAGAGCTTGTCGAGCTTGGCATTAATTTCCTCATCGGTTTTCCCGAGCCAGGTCTTGAATGGGCTTGTGTAATCTCCGGTGTAATAGGCGCCGGAATAATTATTTTCTTCCCGAGTCGGGCCGAAATAAGCCCGATTCTCATCACAATACTCGTCATAATTCTCGGGACCGGCCGGATCATTTGAGTCTCCTGAATGATCGCCCTCCTTTTTGCATCCGGCAAGCGACAGAATCATAGCCGCTGCTGTCGCCACAATAAATAAGTGTCTTTCCATTGGACTGTCGTTTTTGTTCTGATGGTAAGATACTTAAATTCTCTTTATATTCCTTTTGGGCCCGAAAATTGTCGCTGTAAAAGTATTAAAAGAGGTTATTCTATGCGAGAGTACCTCCATCAGTTGGAGGATGGTCATGGCTTTCTGTTTCATATCCTTTCTTCTTTCAATATTTTGCTTATGATCCGAATGGCCGTTTTATGGTCGAATTCTCCTGGATACTCCTGTTTCATAACAATATAAATGGAGCGTTAATCCGTATATCCTTCAACGTTGATGTAGCAGGCCACAAGGTCCTCAAGTTCTTCTTTTGTCATCTTTTCCATATTTACGCCGCCAGGGCAGCCATCAGCTCAATGAGTCCCTGCCAGTTCGGGGTCGAAGCCTTTCCCTTACGGAAGGCATCGGAACGGAGGCGTACCCCGTCCGAAAAGAGTATTTCTTCGAAGGCCCCGGTTTCATCGGCCTTGAAGGTGGAGGTGGATGTCTGTTTCCAGGAATCATTGGTTTTGGGATTCCGGACCCGGAAGATAAGGTAATGGCCGGAGCGGTCCAGCAGTTCGTAGGTCTTGGTGGATTTGGGGGCGGCATAAAGGCGGCCGAACTGGAATTTCTGAATCTTTTGCATATCGAATCAATTTGGTTTCGACATTACTATAGAATCAAATGGCAAAAAATTCAAGGTCCCCATTCGCTTCAATACAGAAGACGGCATAGAGGGGAACAGCCTTGATTCCATTGGCAAAACCGAAATTCTTGCCGGAGATTCTGTAGGCGAAAGGGCAATTGTAGGTCTTTTTGAAATTGTTCAGGCTAATAGCATCCACCTTCCTCCCCTTCTTGACTTCCATCGGTATCACGCTCATCCCGTCTTGCAGGATGAAATCAACTTCCTGTGTGTTGTCGTTCTTCCAATAACGGAGTGCTATGCCATTGGCTGCAAGCGCCTGGCCCACATAGTTTTCTGCGACAGAGCCAAGGAATGTATTGTCTGTCTCTATAGCGTTCAGCAGCATCTGAACCGGCATCTGCGTCTTGGTATTCAGAAGTCCCACGTCGGACATGTAAATCTTAAAATCGCTGTCATCCTCCTGGGCCGAGATAGGGATGAAGCCATGCGTAATCAGTTTGCACTTATGTACGGTTCCGGCAAGGATGAGCCACTCAATGGCTTCTCCGAATATCTTGGCTGTACCGCCTTTCATGGCCAGCTTATATTGGAATTTCCGGTTTTCCTTGGCAAGTTGGGCCGGAATGCTGTTAAAACAGGCCCTTATCTTCACGGTAGTTGCGGGTTTGGCGTATTTGGCCATATCGGCATTGTATCCCACCAAAATGGACTGCTGGACGGTTCTGCACTCCAGATAGCTGTGTGTGTCCACCCATTTCTGCACGCTCTCGGGCATACCTCCTACAACAAGATACTTTTGATAAAGATCCAACGCCATGGAATGCACCGATGCCGGCATAACTTCGTTGGCCTCATAGTGGGAACGAATCTCCTGCGAGAGAATGTCATTGTCCGTCGCCCAAAGAAACTCCTCAAAATCCATGGGAAACAGGTTCAGTTCATCTACCATACCAACTGGATAAGAGAACTCGTCTTCCTCCTGTTTGTCTGTCTTTTCATCCTCGTCAGGTTTATTCCCCTGATTCACGGCTACGCCCAGAAGGCTTCCCGCCGCTACAATATCATATTGGGGATAATCCTCTTTGAAGTATTTCAGAGCCAGGAGGGCCCTTTTACAATCCTGAATCTCATCCAATATGACCAGCGTTTCGTGGGGCAAGATGCGCTGATTGTACAAGGATTCCAGATAGGCGATAATCTCTATAGGGTTGATATTGTCCTTGAGGAAATTGGTCACATCCGTTACCAAGTCCAGACTTACCTTGATATAATTCTTGTAATGATTGCGACCGAACTCCTCCAGGATGTAGGTCTTGCCCACCTGTCGTGCTCCTTGAAGGATGAGGGGCTTGTGGCCCGGCCTGTTTTTCCAGTCTATCAGCTTCTGTGTCAGTTTTCTTTTCATTGCATCTCCCAACTAGTATTCAGGGACAATTATAATCAAAAACTATGAAAAAATCAAACGCATTATGATTTTTTCATAGTTTTTAATACGCCTTTATACAAAGAAAGGCCCGCCAAATCAGCAAGCCTTTTGATCTTCAGGAACTACTCTGTAGGTGCGACGTATGCAGGGAGCGGGACTCTCAGCAACGCACCGCCGTGAGAGGCTGTCTTGGGAGCAATCATATAGAAGCCTCCCAGAGAGCCGCCCTTGTATTTCTGGTAATAAATGATCATTCCGACATGAGCGGTACTTGCAGAGGTGGAGGTCATAGGGGCCTTGGTGTTGTTCCTATGGATTCTTACCTCATAATAGAAGTAGTCACCATTCTCAACGGCGGATCCGGCTTTATTTCCGGTGTCGGGCTGCACAAAGGTTTCCCAGCTATAGAAAGCAGGAACTCCATTATGAACCAGCCAGCCGAGAGTACCGTCAGCCGTGTAAGTCTCGGCACTTCCCCATATCCAGGATGATTTCGTGCAATTCGGATCGCTTTCGTCGCCTGCGTACAGCGTTGCAGAGTTGGCATAGTCATACGAAGCATCAGTAATCAGCTTTGCTTTCTCAACCTCGAAATACAGGTAGAGATACGATGCATCGGCCTTGGCCTTCATGACCTTAATGCCCGAGTTGTCGCTGGAGGAATCACCTTCGCCGGAAACAGTCTCGGCATTCCAGTCGATTCCATACTTGGACGGGAAGGAGAATACATAGCCGGTCACGGAGATCGTAATAGGCTTGACATTGCCCAGTGAGTTAATCTGGGCGCTATGCGCTGCCGTATTTGTGTAGAGCACTTCGTCGGTATCAGCATCATACAAAGTAATGATGGGGAAGAACGGTGCATAATAGCGGAAGGGCACATAGAAGGTAACAGTTTCGTCTTCGACATTGGCAATGAGGGTCAGAGAACCCTTCTGTGAACCGATGTCTGCATAGCCGTGGTCAAGGTACGGCCCTGAGTGGATAGGAATGTCTCCGGAAAGCTGATATGTATTCTGGCTCTGGATGACAAGTCTTGCCTTGGAGGCGGAGACCTCCGTGAACTTGAACTTGAATCCGCAGGCCAGATTCTGGAATGCGAAGTTGTTGTCGGCATCACCCTCAGCATAAAGAGGCATGTTGGCGGAATAGTGGGAGGTCGTGAAGTCAATCACAGAAGGGATGTTGAACTTGATGGGCTTCGAGTCCGCAGCAACATATTTGTGGTCGCTCGCAGGATAGAGGGCGATCTTGGTGCCGCTGGTGAGCTCGCCGAGAGAATATCCGGCGTCGATCGCGCCGCTGAAGGTCACGCTGGCGCCGCTTTCGGCGGTGGTAAGAGTGAAGTACTTGTTCTCTGTCCCGTTGTTGCAGAGGACGGAAATCTGATCGCCTGCAGACCAGGAGAAGACACCGGTTGCGGAATACTCGGTCCTGGTGTCGATATCGGGAGCGGTTGCCTGGAGAGTGACGATGTAAGTCTCATTCTCGCCGGCGGGAGCCACGAGTTCAGACTTCTTTTCGCAGGATGCGAGCGCCATAACGGCCATCAGTATCATAGGGATAAAATAATGTTTCATGGCTGGTGGCGCTTAGTTATTGAAGTATGAGTCAAAGTCAGATTCGTTTTCGAAACTGACGTCCGCTCCTGTCGCCCCGGATTTCTGCGAGGCCAGGAACTGCTTCTCGACAGACAACGGACGTATGCCTGTCCTGGGGTTGATGTAATTCTTTTTCATCGTTATAATGAGTGTTTGTATATTCAAAAAACTCAATCCTTGCAAAAGTAAGAAAAACGAAACGCAATTCCTTTCATTTTAAATAAAAACCCATGAAATAAAGGTTTCCATGGGTTTCGATTTATAGGCATATTTCGGTTAGACCGATCCTATTCGAGCATCAGCGAACGGAGATCGTCGATGTCCTGCTGGCTCACGCCAATATCAAGGAGATAAAGCTCTACGCACCTGTCGAAACGCTCGAAGGTGCCGTCGGATTTCTTACCTTTATTATATAGATAATTGGCCACACCGGCGTATTCCTTATCGCGTGTGTTTTTGAATACATAGCTTGACTCGGAATAGGCGATACTCCAGCCTCTGGGAGCGAAATAGGAAAGTTCGTATTCCTTGGAAATGTCGCCTTCCACAACGCCCAGGACGCCAAGCAGCAGCGCCGCCATGGTGCCGGTGCGGTCACGGCCGAGCGAGCAGTGGAAATAGACAGGCTTGTCCTCCCGGACGCAATTGACGATAAATTCGAAACACTGCTTTGTCTTCGCCTTTGCGCCAAGCATGGCGGTCCCGCCATTCTTGATACCGGGATTGCAGAATGCATAATTCTCTCCGAGGGCGCAGAATTTAAGCATATCCTCCGTGTAGCGAAGCTCCAGCTGGGCCTTGATGCCTTCGGCCAGGACGGCCTCTCTTCCTTCCTGGGACATCGTGCTGCCTTCGAGCCTTCCGCCACGATAGATCTTGCGGTACTTGACGGTCTTGCCGTCGTAGGTCTTCCAGCCTCCCAGATCGCGAGCGTTGCGGACATTCCAGTCGAAGAAAACCTGATGCAGACTGCCCGTAGTCTTGAAGGTACCGCCAGTCATCGTGGAACCGCCGGCGCCCTTGACCTCGTAGGTGTAGTTGGCGCCGGGACGAAGGTTGGAAACAATCTGGTAGTCCTTCCCGGCCGGAACCTTGATCTGCTGGCTCCAGCTACCGTCCTTGAGTGTGAGTACAAGGTCTCCGGCAGAAGCATCAGCAGTCCAACGGATCGTGTACATGGCGGGCTTGTCGGCATTATAGACAGGATAGTCCGTCGCGTCTGCATCGTTGAATCCGCCGTCGAATTCCAGAACTCTTGTAACAGGAGCGGTGGTGTAGTCGTGGTCCGGATAATGGACCTCCGTCAGGAAGTCCTCAACATAGGGACGGGTCGCCTGGACAGTACTCCCGGGGACGATTTCCGGAGGAAGTTCGGTCAGGACCTCATCGAGCGGATCATCGACATTGCGTTCGAAGACCTGATCCTGCCAGGGCTCGCCCTGCGGCTCATCCTGATTCTGAGGCGAATCATCCTGATTCTGATTGGTGCAAAAAACCACTGCAGGCAGCACAAGGGAGAGAAACAGTAAGCGTGTTTTCATAAATGTGATTATTCGTATTGTTTCAACGCCATGGGCAGACTAAAGAACATAGGGTAATGATACTGTTGACATGCCTTTATTACCCCATACTTTAATTGTAAAAAGCGTTGAAGGAAGTGTTGGTAAGCTGGCGCGAGGGATACTGAATTCAATGGTCGCTGTGCCAGATGTCTCCACGCCCTTCAGCACGACACTGGAGACAGAATAAGGAGACGGGGAAGCATTCCATGAGCCAGTAGGCGACTCATTAAACGCCGGACTTTCTGAAGAACCCGCATAGGGATACAGGAGACCGACGAACTCTCCCTTATTACCATAAATATCTCCATCTCCAGTTGTAGTGTCATTATCCAGATCCAATGTCACATAGACATAACCTCCGCCTCCCCAAATTGCGGCATAATCACCGGATGCGTTAGTTCTGGAGGAATAGAAATAGAGATTTGTAGCATCATATTCAACCTTGACCGTGTGGTTGCCGACAGTTGTGCCTTCAACATTATCCCATTCGCCCATATCTCCATCAATTGTTATTGCTGTGTGTGAATGTTCTTCCGGACGTGCGCTCAACTGTTCAATGGCAGTATTGGCGGTTGCTTCGAAATAGTATTCTGTCTTGATTGTATTAAAAGTAAGAGTAGAACTGGAAGTGTTCCAACTATCAATACTGACAATATGAACACCTGTCAGAGTCTTTCCCCAAACCGCAGTACCATCGACAACATGCTTATAATACCATTTCCCATTGATGAATTCTCTTTCTGTCAGAGTAAAACCAGGCCATGCATAACCATGTGCCAAATCACTTGAACTGATCGCGATACCGTTAGGGATAGCGCCATTAATACCGAAGTAAAGCGTAACCTTGGCCGCAGGGTAATCGCAGTGAGAATCCTTGAGCGTGATTTCATGGGTACTGTTGTTGAACCAGACATCCCTGGTGCAGTCTTCTGTAACAACATAGTTACCTCCAGGATATGACTCATCCCAGGCCTTATTCTTACGGATCTTGAATTCGTCACCTGCCTTGAAAGTCAGGCCTTTGAGAATAGTAACTGTACCGTCAGTGTACATGGGGATATCGGCATCCCATGCGTGGATACCGCCAATCTTTCCGCAAAAAGTCCATTCTGTACTCTCAGTAAACTGGCTGTAAGGAGTAATGTCAATAGGAGGCATAACGAGGATATCGCCGCGAACAAGGTCGGAAGACTGGGCCTTCAGGTTCTTGGACCAGACAAGAATATCATTATCATCATACATCTGGAAGGATAACTTAGGCTTGGTGAGTTCGGGGACGGGGAAGATGAAATCCCACGCGGCCTCTGAACCGTTCCAGATATTGAGCCAAACTGTATTCTTTGTAGCATCGGCAGTTACTGGGACCATTGCATCGGTGCCGGCATTAGCAACATTAACACTGAACTCACCTGTAATCTGCTGGCCAGCTACGCTCATACCGATGGAATGCACACGTCTGGGAACGTTGTTGATGTGCACCTTCACGGCAGCGCCTGCGTGCTTGAAATGTATCGGATCACTGCTGCTACTGAGAGAAGCCACAAGAGGAGTCAGCATTTTTCCTGACTCATAGCCCCAATAAGCATCGCGGAGTTTGAAGTACATGGTTCCTTCATATACGTTGTTTTTGTCACTCCCGGTGCCCTCCCAGGGGAAGAACGAAGCAGCAGCAAGTTGACTGAATTCGCCGGTATAATCCCAGGAGAACTCTCCCTGAGTGGTACCTGCGCCACTGGAAAGCGTAAAAGGCTGGTTTTTGTCATTCCAAGAAGGATCATTGACATAGATACCTATCTTGTCACCAGTAGCCCAGACGAGCTGATTGTCATTATTGATGATAGCCTTTGAGGCAAGATTCTCGATAAACGCCTTAAAGGTGAATCCTTTATGCGCCACTTCGTTGGAAGAATCCACTTCTTGTTTCTGGCAGGAGAACAAGGCAAGAGTAGCAATGGCTACGAGATAAAATATTTTTTTCATAATCCGTTCCTCCGTATTAATCATCTTCTTCCCAAGAGCCTACAACAATGTTCATCGACTCAACACTGGTTAAAATTTCCCCTTCGGTGATCACGTCGAAAACCTCAACGACAGGGGCTTGATAAAATGTTATTTTCATAAAAATCATAGTTTGACATTCATTATGCAAAGCTTCGCATTATTGTGTATTCAGCAAGAGCCGAATTTGTAAATCTAGGCATTCTATACTTATATTCGTCTTCTGCAGCAAAAAAAGTGTTTCTCACGGTTTCGTTTCGCTATTTGGGGGCCGTTTTTGACGCCGGGGAAGCTTACTTCACATCCGCATCGTAGGTAATTTTCTGGCCGGAGACGAGGTGGTCGCACTCGATGGTGGGGGATGAGGAGGCGGAGACTGAGGGGTTCCTGATTTCTACCCAGGCTTCGTTGCCGGGCATAAGGTGACGGAGGTTGTAGGCGCCGCGTACTCCCCCGACGGCGACATAGGCGTCGCGGTAGATCGGAGCGACGCCAATGTTTTCGATGAGGACGCCGGCACCTTCTCCGGGCTTGATTCTGAAATCCTTAATGGCGAAATGGTAGCCCATCGCCATCGACGCCTCCCTGATCCGGGACATAGTCTGGTACCCGGGCTGGTCGTTGCCGATGATGAAGGTCATGTGGAACTTCCTGACCTCGCTTTCGAAGGTACGGTGATATATACCGTCGGCATCAAGGCAGTGCTCCTGGTCGTAATCCTCATAGTAGCTGAATTCGCCGCCAAGCGGAGCGCGCTTGTAGCGCGTCGTCCCGAAAAAGCGCCAGGACTCATAGTTGTAGCCGTCGTGATCCTCGCACATGAACGAATCGTCGAAATTGCCGAAACGGCCGTTCAGAAGGCCGGGATCATCATGGAAGGGGCCGTAGGTGTCGTCGGCCGCATCGATGGAAATGCACCAGGGTGTATCCAGGAACAGCTCTTCCATCCTGCGGAAGAACGACGCCTGGAAGTCCTTTGACGGGAAGGTTTTCCCGAGCACGAAAGGCCCGTCGTAGATATGGTATTCGGCCCAGAGTCCGAAGCCGGTCTCCAGGAAGGCCAGCCTGGGATCGTTGTCATACTTTTCGGCGAAGAGCTGGTAGAATTCCAGGTGGAAGCGCTGCAGCTCCGCGCAGGTCCAGTCAGGGAACTCGGTGCGCTTCCCCTCGCTCCTGCCGTTAGTCGCCTGGTAGTTCTCCAATGACTTGATATAGTCCGGCACGGCTGCGGAATAGCCCGGATACACGTAACGGAAGCGGATGACGGCCTGATGCCCCCTCTCCGAGACTTTTTTCAGGAGATTCTCGACAGGAGTCCAGTCATAGACACCCTTCTGTTTGCAGACGTCGCTGTAGAGCATGTAGGAGAACTCCAGCTGGATATTGTCGGTGTCATTGTAGGAACTCGTATTCCACAGGACGATTCCTGTCATCGGCTGAACGCCGGTGACCTTTGACGTCAGTGCGACACGCTGATAATCATCAAAGGTGGCGGGATCCACTACGGCGGGATCTTCGGGATCCTCAATTTCTCCGGCTCCTTCGAAAGGATGATCGGAAGGATCGCAGCAGCACAGGCAGACCGCTATCAGGGGGAAAAGGCAGATGCGTTTCATTGGACTTCTAAAGCTTCGACAAGGAGTGCGCCGTCCACGGCTACGGGCAGGACCGTCTTCTCTGCCGCCGTGACGACTCCCAGGTCGATATGGTTATAATAATCTGTCAATTGATACTGCCGGCCGGGCTCAAGCCCTCTCAGCTCCACTTCGGAGACGGATGAGGAGCGCTCCGGGTGCGTGTAGAACGCATAATAAAGCGCATCGCCACGACGGATAACGTGCGTCTCCGGATAATCGAATCCGATGTCGTACAGGCCGGGGACATATTCCCCGTGGGCGAGGTCCTTCTCGTAGAAGATCGCCAGGGCATTTCTGAGGAGCGCCTCGCGTTCCGGGGTCAGCAGATAGCCGGGGCTGCCCGCTTCAAGACGGGGATTCTCCTTCGGCCAGGTGAATTTGGTCCCAAGGACGGCGCCGATGCCCAGCTGGGTCGGATAGTCGTTGCCGCCGTCGGAGAGTTCGATGTGGTCGCCATAATAAGCCGTCCCGGGCGCAAGGGCGCGGAGGACATAGCCCTTGAGGCGGATCTGCCAGCTGGTCAGGGGATCCGAAGAGACCGTCTTGTTGGTATAGGGCAGATTGTAGACGGAGACGCAGTCGCCGCAGGGGCAGTACTGCAGCACGGCGTGCGGATGGATGCTCCGGGCCGTGTCATATATCAATTTAAAGATGGTCGGCAGCTCATGGACATCTTTCTCCGGGTCGTCGGGATGGTGGGCCGGATTGTAGTCCGGCGGCACGGCGTTCATGTACTGGCCGTCCAGCTTGAGGCCCTCGTAGCCGTATTCTCCCATGAATTTTCGCACGAGACGCTCAGTCTCCGCACGCACGGCGGAATCCACCGGCGAGAGGTACCAGCTGTCCCACCAGGAGATGTCGCGGGGTTTCCCGTCCTTATCGAGTATGAGAGCGTCGGGGTGTTCCCGGAGGAACTTCGTGCCGGGATCGGCGGCGAACGGAGCCCACCAGAGATCGGCCTTGAGTCCGTATTTGTGGATTTCATCCACCATAAATTTCATGTCGGCGTCTCCGCGGGGGAAGCGGTCGGTGTTGAGGTCCCAGTCGCCCTCGGCAATCTGGTAGCCGTCGTCCAGAGTGGCCCACTTGAAGCCCAGTTCCTTCACCTTGGGCAGCGTGCCGATAATCTCGTCGATGGTGAACCGGCGCTCGTAACCCCAAGCGCACCAGGCCGGCTCAAAAGCATCCGGCTCGCTCTCCGGCATCACTACGCCGACGCATTCCAGCAGGCCGGCATAATTGCGCAGGGGCAGGAAGCAGTCGCCCTTGAACACGTGGAAGAAAGTCGTATAGGTGTCCAGCGAAGCGCCGTCTTCCAGAATGACGGGCTCGTCGAATTCCTTGGATATGGACACGACCGCCGCCTCGCCCGGATGCTTCCCGACCGGCAGGCTGACACGTTGCGGAACAGGCTCAAGGTGGCCGATGGCAAGGCCTGCGTCCCTGCGCCAGATGCAGGTGACAGGAGTGCCGCCGCCATAATCGTCGCCGTTCATTCCCATGTAATTCTTCTGGAAGAATTCATCACGGATGGGAAGGATCCAGTCGGCACGTTCATCGGTCGACTGGCCCTGGAAGGTCCAGAAGAAGGGATCCGGCTCCCCGGCGGGGACGGCGAAACGGCCGATCTGCCAGCCATCTACCGGCAGCGGCGAACCCGTGGCGTTGATGAATGACGCCATGGCGATGACGGTCGAAGGGAAGTTCTTATATGAAGACAGCGTCAGCTTTACCAGCACCTTTCCCCCGGAGAGGGCGGATTCACCGTAAAAGATATAAGCCGTCCCCTTTCCGAAGGCATCCGAAACGGACTTCCGCTCGGAACGGACCAGCCGGAATGCAGGACTCTTCTCCCCCAGCGTGATGCCGAAGAATGGGGACCCTTCCTCAACGACCGGAGTATCCGAAACGGTGCTTGTCACGGTGAGGCACATCGCCTCGTCCACTGTCACTTCCACATCCCCGCTCCTCACCGTACGATCAGCACTGCAGCCCGCCAGAAGCAACCCGATGCCGAATAACAATAATGACTTCTTCATGTTCATATCAAAGTTTTTTTCATACATTTGCATGCTATGAAAAAGAAAAACTCCTGGTTGATCTATGCCCTCGTCACAATGTTGACGTGGGGCATCTGGGGGGCCTTCTCGGACCAGCCCGACTACCCCGCCACCCTTACCTATGTCGTCTGGGCCATCAGCATGATTCCATGCGCCCTAGTTGCTCTGGCCAACATCCGCTTCAAACTTGACATCCGAAAGAAGAGCGTCTGGCTGAGCCTCGGCGTGGGCCTGCTGGGAGCCGGCGGGCAGCTCGCCCTCTTCGAAGCCCTCAAATACGGCCCCGGCTACCTGGTCCTCCCGATGATCTCCGTGGCGCCCATCGTCACCGTCATCCTCTCTGCCGCATTTCTCAAGGAGAGGGTCTCCAAGTGGGGCATCATCGGCATCCTGCTGGCCTTTGTCGCCCTCGTCTGCTTCTCCCTCTCGGGGAAGACCGACGAATCCGTCAAAAGCTACCTGTGGATTGTCTTCGCGGCCGTCGTATTCATCAGTTGGGGCATTCAGGCCTTTGTGATGAAACTGGCCAACAACCACACGCCCGATGCCGAAAGCGTCTTTATCTATATGGCCATATCGGCCGTTGCGCTCATCCCGGTCGCCCTGGTGATGACCGATTTTTCACAGCCCGTCAACCACTCATTCAACGGCCCCTGGCTCACGTTCTGCATCCAAATCCTCAACGCCATCGGTGCCTACACTCTCGTCTATGCCAACCGCTACGGCAAAGCGATGGTCGTCGCCCCGCTGGCCGACGCCTGCGCCCCTGTCATCAGCTGCGGCATCTCACTCGCCCTCTACGCACACATCCCTTCCGTCGCCCAAATTATCGGCATCGTTTCGGCCATCTCCTGCGTCCTGATCCTTGGCCGGGAATAGTCTTCCCGACTACTGCCGGGCCGTACGCTCCTTGAAGAACGCCATATATTTAGCCTGCCAGCCATTCGGAATCTCGTGGTGGAGATTGGGGTAGTAGTACATCATCTTGTCGGTCCCTGGCAGGTTGTTGAACGGAGCCGTATTGGTGTGCGGCGGGCAGGTCTCGTCCAGCAGGCCGCTGCAGGCTATGACGGAACAATGGATGCGCGTCGCCAGGTTCTTGGTGTCAAAATACGACAGGAAGGCATACATCTGCTCATCCGTCATTGAACCCTTGTTGGCCTTTGCCACGTCTCCGGGCCACGACACGATGTCGAAATAGTCGGGATAGTCGCCAAGGAAAGCGACGCACGGCGCGATGGCCTTGAGCGGATAGGGGCTCAAAGCGGCGGCCGCATAAGACAGCGCTCCGCCCTGGCTGGAACCTTCCGCGAATATATTGTTGACATCGCTCGTAGGACGTGTAGCCATGAAGCGTATGGCCTGCACGCAGTCGAGGAACGCGCCGCGGTAATAATAGCCGTCCCGGTTGCCGAAATTGAAGGCGAACCAGTCTCCGTAGATATTCGTGAGGTCGCCTTTCCCGTCATCCGGGTCCCGATATTCGGCCTTGCGGTTGTTGATGTACTGTCCGCGGTGGGACAGGTAGAACTCCGCATACGTGGCATCGGAACCACCGGAGGGACAGGAAACAATGGATTTCGTATTCTGCGAGTCGTATCCGAAGAAATGCATGATTACGGGATGTGCTTTCCCGTCCTGAGGCTCCAGATAGTAGCCGCGGACCGTCACAGGATCACCCGTGAGCCCGTCCGGGACAGATTGCAGTTCCACAAAATAGGCCTTCCGTGCAGAAGAACTCCTGGAAGGAAGCTCAGTGAGAGTGGCATTCATCTGGATGGCTTCGAGCTGCTCAACGGACGATTCCCAGAAAGAATCGAAGTCCGGCTGCTTGTCGGGAGCGGAAACGATGGCCAAGGGATTGATGCCGAAAACGAACGCCCTGGCGCTCCTGCCATCTACCGTGCAGGAAGCCCTGTAGAACCCCGGATCCAGCGTCACTCCGTCAGGCATCGTAATGTCGACATCCGACTCTCCGGAAGGGACCTTGACGTCCTTCGTAATGGTCACGACTTCCACCTGCTTGTCGGTCTTGATGACGACCTTTGCCTTGGCATCCAGGGTGACGGAGTTCGGATTGTTGATGTGGATGGCGAACTTCGGATTACCGGAGAAAATCCAATCCTGGACAATCGGAACAGAGAGCTGCAGTTTCTGTAAATCGGCCGGGATCTCTTCCGCATCATCCGTGCCGGAAGGGCCGTTGCATCCTGCCGTGACGGCCGTCACGAAAAGGACGGCCGCCATAAGGAGCGATACTCTCTTAAGCATTGTCATTGCGCTTTATTCATCCTTGGCATAGGCGAAGGTCAAGCCCTGAGTCTTATCCCATTCGCCACGGGTGAAATCCGGCATTACCACCGGCATGTTGCCGTGATTGATGGAAACTTCCGTCAATTCCACAAGACAGCTCCACTCCGCGGCATCGTAGACATCCTGGTCGAGAGGGAGGCCGTGGCGGAGGCAGTAGATCAGGCGGGAATCCATGATGAAATCCATGCCGCCGTGGCCGCCTACTTCGCGCGCCTTTTCTTCGAATTGCCTGAGAATGGGGTGCTTGTACTTCTCCATGATGGCGTCGCGCTCGGCATCCGGCAGGTAATTCTCGGCCTCGAGGTCCTCTGAATCGACATTGACCAGAGCCTCGTCGAAAATGGCTATCCCCTCGTTGGGATACTTGTTGGCAAGGCCCTTTGTGCCCTGCAGCTGGTACATCCTGTCATAGGGACGCGGCGTTACAACGCTATGTTCGATAAGGATTGTCTTGCCTTTGCGCGTGCGGATAAAGGTCATAGTGTTGTCGCCGTTGGCGTAATGCTCCACAACGCCTTCACCGTAACGCTTGTCCGCAATTGCCTGACCCGCAAAGGCGTCGGTGTCCATCGAGACCAGGACATCCATCTTGTCGCCACGGTGGATGTTGAGCGCCTGCGCGACCGGACCGATGCCGTGGGTCGGATAGACGTCACCGTGGTGGTCCTTGTTGTAGGTCATGCGCCAGTCGCCCTGATAGCCTTCCCAGAACGGCTCCAGGTTGTGGCAATAAGACCCTTCCGTATGGACAATCTCCCCGAACAGGCCCTCCTGGGCCATATTGAGGCAGGTAATCTCGAAAAAGTCGTAGCAGCAGTTTTCGAGCATCATGCAGTGACGGCGTGTGCGCTCCGAAGTGTTGACGAGCTGCCAGCACTCTTCGATGCTCGTGGCGGCCGGGACCTCGACCGCGACGTGCTTGCCCTGCTCCATGGCATAGACCGCCATCGTTGTGTGGAGGTTCCATGGAACGGCCAGATAGACGAGGTCGATATCGTCACAGGCACAGAGTTCCTTATAACCCTCTGGTCCGCTGAACTCATGAATGGCCTTGTAGTTGAACCGTTTCTGGAGGATGTCCTGTGCCTTCTCCACCCGGTCGGGATACAGGTCGCAAAGGGCGACGATGACGGCACCATCCACGTGGGGCAGGCGTTTGACGGCGCCTGTACCGCGGTCGCCGAGGCCGATCAGGCCGATGCGGACGTCGTGGTCGATGGGCTCGGCGGCGAAACCGAGCATGCTCTGCTGGTCGGCCGGCCGGGGAGGCGTGTTATAGACAATCTGGTTGTTTTTGATGGTGTACCCGTATTCCGGGGCCTTAGTGCAGGCGAGCGCAAGGAGAAGTGCCGCTGCCGCGAAGAAGAATTTTTGCATATTGCATTATGATTTATATCAGATTGAAAGCTCCTGACCGAATTTTTCCCTGCAGACCTTGCGCACGGCCTCCAGCGAGACGAAAGCGCCGGTGCCACCGGCCGCCGTGGTGTTGACCGCGCCGGTGAGGTTGCCGGTACGCTGGCATTCCTCCAGGGGGAGGCCCTTGACAAAGGCGCTGATGAAGCCGGAATTGAAGGAATCTCCCGCCCCGATCGCATCCACGACCTCCCTGTTGAGGAAGGCGGGAAGGAACGTGCGCGTCCCGTCCTTTCGGACGAGAAGGGAGCCCCTGGAACCGCACTTGACCACCATCGCGCAGCCGAGATACGGAAGGACTGCGGAGATTGCGGCCTCGAGGCCCGCCGCGCCGGTCAGGGCCTGGAGTTCCTTCTCGTTGGGAAGGAAGACCGTAACTTTGGGGAGGACGGCCTTGTAATCGAGGGCCCAGGTCTCCATCGGGTCCCACTGGGTGTCGAGAGAGACGGTGACGCCATTCGTGGCGGCCGCGTCGAGCACCTTGTGGATGTCCCTGAGAAGCGCGCTCTGCATGAAGAGCGAGGAAAGGTGGATATGCCTTGCCTTCCCGAAGACATCGGGGGCGATGTCGTCAAAGCCCATCACGTCCATTGCGCCCTGGTAGGTCAGGTTGGCCCTGTCCTCCCCGTAGTTCATGCAGATAGTGGCGCCGGTCGGAGTGTCGCCCTGAATAAGGTAGGAAGTGTCCACGCCCCTGGCCTGCAGGGAGGTGCTGACGAGGGAGCCGAAGGAATCCCTGCCAATCATGCCCACGAAGCAGACCTTGCTGCCGAGGGCTGCCGCGTTGGCGGCGAAAATGGCTGTGCTGCTGCCCAGGGTGACGGTCATTTCCCGGGCGAATTTCTCTTTGCCGATTTCGGGCTCAGACTCGATTCCGTTGAGGATGACGTCCACGTTGAGCTCACCGATGGCGGCAATGTCAAATTGTTTCATAACAGACCTTATTAACTGTGCGAATATGGGAATTTTCTTTCGTTTTTAATATAGCACAGTGTTTTTTTGCACGAAAAAAGCATTTTGATTTGTTTCATTTGGAAAAAACCGTATCTTTACCGAAGGATATTTTTGAAATACTCGAAACTCAATGACCATCTACGATTCCGCTCAGGGCCGTCGCTCGGCCATTCTCCAGCAGGTGCGACGGGACTCCTCCGTCAACGTATCCGAACTCAGCAAGCAGTTCGGAGTTTCCGAAGTCACCATCCGCAAGGACCTGCGCATCCTTAAAGGCCGCAAACTGCTCGTCCGGGTACACGGGGGCGCCATAGTGAACACCCGTGCCACGACCGACGAATCGGAGGAGCACCACATCAACTTCAAGCTCCTCGTAAACGCCCGCGAGAAAGAGGCCATAGGCCGTGCCGCCGCCGCCCACATCAAAGACGGGGACACCATACTCCTGGACTCCGGGACCACAACCCTCCAGATTGCTAAAAACCTGGACCGCTTCCACGATCTGACAATCATCACCAACTCCGTCAACGCAATGCTTGAAGCGTTGAAATACAAGCGTTTCAAGGTTATTCTACTCGGCGGGACGATGCGCGAGTCCAGCAATTCAACGGTAGGTCCCCTTGCCGAATCCAACCTCAAGCTCTTCTACTGCGACAAGCTTTTCCTCGGGGTGGATTCCTTCAGCGTGGAAGCCGGCCTCTCGACCCCCAGCGTGGAGGAGGCCAGCACCAACCAGGTGATGATCTCCCGGGCCCGGGAAGTCATCGCCGTCTTCGACTCCTCCAAGATCAACCGTCGGGCATTCGCCTTCATCGCATCGGCCGACAAGATTGACACCGTCATCACCGACAACCACCTGCCGGCAAGCGTACGCAGTCAGCTTAAGTCCCTCAAAGTCAATGTAGAGACCGTGACCGTCTAGCTATGGCTGTTCTTCCGGAAATCGAAACCCCCGGAAACACTTTTTTCAAGTGAGATATCTTGTTATATATTAATTATTTATAGAATTTTTTCAAGGATTCCGCACCGTTTCGCTTTAAAACACAGGTCCGAAACGAAAGGTTTTGCACTTCGATTTTCATAAATTTGCGCGGTTCAATCTTTTAAAAAAAGAAGATATACAGATGTTAGATTTTTACACATACAAGGAAATCAAGCAGCAGCCCCGCATGTGGGTCAAGGCCTGTGAGCAGATTCTGGACCGCAAGGAGGAAATTGCATCCTTCGTTCACAAATACCTGGACCGGGACTATACGGTTGTCCTGACCGGCGCCGGCACGTCCGCCTACATCGGCGACGCTCTTGTACCTGCCCTCTTCGGGACACTCTTCCGCAGCGCCCGTTCCATCGCAACCACGGACATCCTGACCTCCCCCGAGGACTATTTCGACTCCTCGAGCAAGGTCCTGCTGGTGTCCTTCGCCCGTTCCGGCAACAGTCCTGAGAGCGTGGGCGCCGTCCGCGCCGTCGAAAAGACCGCCGGCAGCGTAGCCCACATCTTCATCACCTGCAACGCCCTCGGGCAGCTGGCCCTGATGCAGGGAGACAACATCCTCACCCTGCTGCTCCCTCCGGAGACCAACGACCTGTCGCTGGCCATGACCAGCAGCTATTCCACCATGCTCATCGCGTGCGCGCTCATAGCGCACATAGATAATATTGAAGAGCAGCAGGATCACATCGCCGTCCTGGCCGGTGCCGTAGAGTCCGCCATGGAGAAATACGAATCCGATATCCGCGGCATCGCCGGGATGGGATTCAAGCGGGCCGTCTTCCTCGGCTCCGGCCCCCTCAAGGGCGTCGCCGAGGAGTCCCGCCTCAAGCTGCAGGAGCTCACCGATGGCAGCGTAATGTGCGCCTTCGATTCCTTCCTTGGCTTCCGCCACGGCCCCAAGGCCGTCGTGAACGGCGACACCCTCATCGTTTACCTGCTCTCCGACAAGCCCGCCGTCCAGCGTTACGAGCTTGATCTTATCCGCCAGATCAAGTCCCTGGGCTACGAGATGGGCAGCATCCTGGTCAGCCAGCACCGTCCGGCCGGGGACTGCGACAGCTCCCTGTGCATCGAAATCGGTCTTCCCGCTGCGATGCCGGAGTGCTACAGCTGCGTTTCCTATATCTTCGTCGCGCAGATGCTGGGAATGTTCAAATCCCTGGACTTCGGGCTCTCCCCCGACTCCCCTTCCATC
The DNA here is from genome assembly GCA_902791945.1 of uncultured Bacteroidia bacterium. Lineage (GTDB taxonomy): Bacteria > Bacteroidota > Bacteroidia > Bacteroidales > UBA932 > Cryptobacteroides. The sequence continues at coordinate 17,608 of CADAXR010000001.1, read as the reverse complement.
TCCGGCAACATTTCCCGCGTCGTCGAAGGCGTCACCGTTTATAATTAATTGATTATGGCAAAGACAGAAAATCTTCTCCACCGCATCGATACCCTTCAGCGGGAGACCGGCATCCGCCGCACCATCTTCGCGGCCTGTCCGAACTCCCCGTCTGTCATCCGTGCCTCCCTGCAGGCCGCCAAGCGCAACAACGCGCCCATCTATTTCGCAGCCACCCTCAACCAGGTCGACTGCGACGGCGGCTACACCGGCATGACGCAGGAGCAGTTCACCCGTCTCGTCCGTTTCGAGACCGAACGTGTCCATTTCACCGGACCCGTCATCATCGCCATCGATCACGGCGGCCCCTGGCTCAAAGATAAGCAGAGGACCGGAAAATGGTCGGTCGAGGATGCCATGAACGGCGTCAAGAAGTCCTTCGAGGCGGCCGTCCTGGCGGGTTACGACCTCATCCACGTCGACCCCACCGTCGACATCAACGTCCCAAAGGGTGAAATCATCGATATCCACCTGGTCGCCGCCCGCACCGTGGAGCTTATCGCCCACGTAGAGAAATTCCGCAAGGAGAAAGGGTTACCCGCCATATCCTATGAAGTCGGCACCGAGGAAGTCCACGGCGGACTGGCCGACGAAAAGACTTTCGACACCTTCATCGACGACCTCAAGAAAGGTCTCTCCGACGCGGGACTGCCCGACGTATGGCCCTGCTTTATCGTCGGCAAGGTGGGCACCGACCTCGACACAACCACCTTCGACGGCGAAGTCGCCAGGCGCCTCACCGCCAAGGTGCGCCCGCTGGGCAGCTACATCAAGGGCCACTACACCGACGACGTCACCAACCCGGAGGAGTATCCCCTCTGCGGGATGGGCGCCGCCAACGTCGGCCCCGAATTCACGATGAGCGAGTACCGCGCCCTCTGTGAGCTGGAGGAAGTTGAAAAAGACCTCTACGCGCAAGGGCGCGTCGCCGCCCCCTCCGACATATGCGAGACGCTTGTGGACGCCGTCCGCGAGTCGCACCGCTGGGAAAAATGGCTCCACGAGGACGAGCTGGGCAAGGATCTCCACGAACTGACCCTTGAGCGCCGCGACTGGATCGTTGCGACCTGCTGCCGCTACATATGGCAGCAGCCCAAGCCCCTCGCAGCCCGCGGCGTGCTGTACGCCAACCTGGAGAGGGTGGGCATCGACGCGGAGCAGATTGTCCTCAGCCGCATCGAACGCGATATGGACAAGTACTTCCGCGCCTTCAACCTCATAGGGCTCAATGATTTGCTTTAACTATAACCACAGATATCCGTACCAAATGAAAAATTCATTTCTCCGCGCATTAGCCGTCTGCGTCCTGCTTCTGGCAGCACTGACCGGCTTTGCACAGACGATCTCCGTCAGCGGCCAGATACTGGACGCTTCGGATGGTCAGCCGCTTATCGGTGCAGGTGTCATTCCCTCCACAGGAGGCGGCACCATCACCGACCACGAAGGCAAGTACGTCATCAATGTGGCCAAGGACGCTACCCTTACCTTCAGCTCCCTGGGCTACGTCTCCGTGACGGAAGCCGTTGACGGCCGTACAGTCATCAATCTCTCCCTTTCCCCGGACAACGAGTCCCTCGAAGAGGTAGTCGTCCTGGGTTACACCACCCAGAAGAAGGCCGAGCTCTCCAGCTCCGTGGTCACGATGTCGGCAGAAAAGCTCCTCGACGTCTCCACCCCGGACGTGGGCAACATGCTTCAGGGTAAAGTGGCAGGCGTCGTAGTCATGAACACCACCGGACAGCCCGGAGCTTCTGCAGACATCCGCATCCGCGGTACCGGTTCCATCACGGCCGGTGCCGGCCCGCTCTACGTAGTGGACGGAGTCGCCGGCGGGTCGTTCAACCCCAACGACATCGAGACCATCACGGTCCTCAAGGACGCCTCCGCGACCGCCCTCTACGGTGCGGCAGCTTCGGGCGGCGTCATCGTCGTGACGACCAAGAGCGGCCAGCAGGACAAGACCACGGTCAACTTCAAGGCCAGCGCCGGTATCAAGCGCGCCCTGATGGGACGCTTCCGCCCGATGGACTCCGAAGAACTGGTCTATTACAACAGGGGCATGTTCTCCAAGGTCCTGGGCAAGACAAAGTATCCCGACAGCCTGTTCGACCAGGACTTCAACTGGATGAAGGCATGCTTCAAGACAGGTATCGTGCAGGACTACTACGCTTCCGTGGCAGGCTCGATAGGCAAGGTGAAATACTATGTGAGCCTCGACCATTTCAATGAGAAGGGTACCCTCATCAACACCAGCTTCAATAAGACCGCCGCCCGCGTCAACCTGTCGGCCCCTCTCGCGAAGCGCCTCACGATGAACGTCAGGATCAATTACGCCTACGCGAAAGACCGTGGCGCTTCTTCCTGGAGACTTCTCGACTATGCTTACTATGCAATGCCCTGGGATATCCCCTACGTGATAGACCAGGACGGCAACCGGACCGATGAAGTCATCTACATCACCAGCAAGAAGGAGCCGCGTACCGACACCGGCGGCAAATGGTACACCCAGAACCCGTCCAACATCCTCCACAGCGAGCAGTACAACTACGCAAAGAGCCACAGCGACAGTTTCACTGCCGACCTGCAGCTCATCTGGAACGTGACCGACTGGCTCACGCTCTCCACGTTCAACCGCTACGACATGTCCCACTCCTACTATGAGGAGTACACGGACCCCCGTACGTACGACGGAGCCGGCACCGGTTCCCTCCTGAACAGCGACGGCGAGTGGATGGGCTGGGGCACCACCAACATTGCCAAATTCTTCAAGACCTTCGGCGGCGCCCACGATTTCAGCGCCACCATCGGCTGGGAATTCGGCGAGAGTTATGCCCGCACCCTGGCCGCTTCCGGAAGCAACTTCCCTGCCGGCCAGCGCTCCCTGAGCAACTCCGTGATGAGCAGCATCAGCGGCGTCGACTACCGCACCCGTTCTTGGGCGCTTCTCGGCCAGGCCCAGTATTCCTACCTCGGCAAGTACGTCGTGACGGCCTCCCTCCGTTACGACCAGAGTTCGCTCTTCGGTCCCAAGAACCGCGGCGGCTTCTTCCCCGGCGTCTCCGCGGCCTGGATCATCTCCCGTGAGAAATTCATGCAGGGCCAGAATGTCCAGAATGTACTCTCCTTCCTGAAACTCCGTGCCGGCTACGGCAAGACGGGCAACAACAACATCGAGCCCTTCCAGTATCAGGACACCTTCTCACTCAGTTCCCAGTACAACGGTAAGAAGACCGCGTTCCTGCAGCGGCTGGCCAATCCCAATCTCGGATGGGAAGCCGCCTACATGGCCAGTGTCGGTATCGACGCCACCTTCGCCAAGCTTGTCGACGTGACCATTGACCTCTACCACACGACCAACAAGGACATCCTTCTCGAGGCCCCGATGCCTCCGTCCTCCGGATTCTTCTCCATGTTCGACAACGTGGGCACCGTGCGCAACATGGGTGTCGAACTCGCCGTGGATGCAACCCTCCTGCAAAGGAAGGGCTTCCGCTGGACGGGAGGATTCAACATCGGACTCAACCAGAACCGAGTGCTGAAGCTCCCCGAGCACGAAGACATGGTGATGAACAGGGGTGATGTCACGCAGATCCTCCGCGAAGGCAAGGATGTATACTCCTGGTACATGCCCAAGTGGGCCGGCGTCAACGCCGAGACCGGCGAGCCGCAGTGGGAAAGGATCGAGGACGACGGCACCGTCACTCTTGTCAACAAATACAACAAGGCGACCTCCCAGATCGTCGGTTCCGCCTCACCCTGGTTCAGCGGCGGCCTCAACACGTCCCTCAGCTGGAAGGGCCTGACCCTCAGCCTCGCCGGCAACTTCGTGGTAGGCAACAAAATCTACAACAAGACCCGCGAGAACATGGACGCCGACGGCGGCTACACCGGCCTCAACCAGATGTCCCTTGAAAACGGACTCGGCTGGGTCAGATGGGAGCGCAACGATCCGGACACCTGGGATATCGCAACGCATCCCGAGGCGGTTGCCGGCCGTAGCGACGGTTCTTACAAGATGTCCTCCCGTTATCTCGAGGACGGAAGCTTCTTCCGTCTCCGCAACGTCACCCTGTCCTATGACCTGCCCCAGAATGCCATCGCGAAAATGCGCATGAGCGGTTTCCGGATCTTCGTATCCGCCGACAACGTATTGACGTTCTCCCGCTTCTCCGGGACCGACCCGGAGGTGCGGCTCGATTCCGACACCTACAATCACGCCGGTATGTTCGCGAGCAACTACCCTGTTCCGCTCTCCGTCGTTTTGGGTATTGACATCAAATTCTAAAGGCACGCATCATGAAAAAGATATTTGTTTTTGTCATTTCCGCCCTGACCCTGGCGTCATGCAACATGGACTTCATCTCCTCTGACGCCATGACATCCGAAAAGCTCAAGGAAGATCCCTCATCAGCCGTCTTCACGACCGACGGCCTCTACTCCCTCCTCCAGGACAACCTTGCCTACAAAGGACAGAGCGGCGGAGAAAGCGGCAACTACTACATCAGGCACTACTTCCAGCTTACCGAACTCCGGGGAGACAACGTGACCGTCTCCGGCACGACCGAGGACCCTTTCATCTTCCCGTATGCCTATGAGGACATCCCCACCACCAAGAATATATATTATACCTGGTGGATCGCCTACAAGATCATCAATGCGACCAACGCCAATATCGCTGCAATCGTTCCGGGCACATCCGGCGACAGCGACCATCTGCTGGGAGAAAACTATTTCTTCCGCGCACTGGCCCACTTCCACATGGTGACCCTGTTCGCAATGCCCTATGTCTGCGGACGCGATAATCCCGGCGTTGTGCTCCGTATCGGCACCGACAATTCAGTCACCACGCGGGCAAGCGTCGGCGATGTCTATGACGCCATTGTCGAAGACCTCAAGACTGCCATCAGTTTCATGGAACAGGTTCCTTCCCGCGGGGACAAGAGCTATGTTTCCCAGAATGCTGCCAAGGCGCTCCTCTCCCGCGTCTACCTGTACATGGGCGACGAGCACCTCCAGGAGTGCCTCGACCTCTGCAATGACCTGATGGCCAACGCGCCGTCCGTGGTAACCGAAGGCTACGACTTCGCCGACTATCCCACGCACACATACAACCACGACGAGACCATATGGTGTCTGCGCCTCGACGAAAATCACGATTTCGCCAAAGCGGACCACGCCGAGGCCTCCATCGCCTCGATGTACCTCGAGGACGGCCAGGGCTGGGGCGAGCACTACTGGAGCGACATCCTGATCGACCTTTTCCAGCGCTATCCCGAAGACCAGCGCTTTGCAGCATACTTCAGGATGAACGGACTCACCAATGACGGCAAGATGATGGTCACCTTCCCGTACAAGACCAAGGCGAGCAACAACTACTGCTCCAGCTACGTTGTTCATGGACTCAGGCCCGACACTGACGGCGCCTACTCGTTCCAGTTCAACAATGTCACTTATAAGGCCGTTCCGACTGAAGTGAACACCTACACGCAGTATATCGTCACCGGAATCGACTTCGTCACCGGAGAGACCGGGGCTTCCAAGACAAGCCGCGTCTTCGTACGTCCCGACGTCAACAATACCAAAGGCGTCCGGGAGAACGGAGGTGACTACGTCATCTACTACAACACCAAGTTCAGCTACCAGGACGGCAAGCCGATGATGACGTCTCCCGTCTTCCTCCGCTGGGGCGAAGTAGTCCTCAACCGCGCGGAAGCCAATGCCAAGCTCGGCAACGACCAGCCCGCCCTGGACGACGTCAACACCATCCGCCTCCGCGCCGGCCTGCCAGAGACCGCCAAGATGACGGTGGACAACTATGAAGAACGCGGATATGATTCCATTCTCGACGTGGTGCTCGACGAGCGCCGGATGGAGCTGTGCTTCGAGGGACACCGCGCTTTCGACGTGTACCGCAACAAGAAAAAACTCGACCGTCGCTTCGTCGGCTTCCACTCCTTTGAGGAAATCGACTACACCGACAAGCGCATCGCCCTGCTGATTCCGGCAGACGAAATCAACACGAGCCACATCGACCAGAACCCCAGATAAGGAAACCAAACCCAATAATCAATCATTCACCTTTAAAAACTTTTATTATGAAAAAAATCCTTTCTTTACTGGCTATCGCAGCCATGGTTTGCATGGCAGCCTCATGCAACAAAGAGAAAAAAACCAAACATCACGATGACGGTGACGACATCGAGTACAATGCCCCTATTCAGATCGACGGCAACTTCGCAGACTGGGCCACTCTCGGAGACAAGGTGACAACCTGCAACAGCGTGATGGAAGAGGGCAATGATCTCAAGCAGCTCAAGGTCTATGCCGACGAGTATTTCATCTATGTCTATGTCAAGCTCAACAACACTGTTCCGGATCCTACATGGGCGGAAGGGGTCAATCACATCGTCATCAACACCTTAATCAATGGTGACAACGACATCGATACCGGTGGCTATATCGGCAAATGGGACCAGACCATCCAACAGGGTGAGGAAACCATCAGCAAACCTTGCTTCGACGTCTTGATCTATGATGTTATCTTTGACAAGAACGAAGGTGGCCCGGGATTCACCTATGGCAACAGCTATATGGAAATCCTGACCTGGGAAGGCGAGCCGAACACGGATGGCTGGGATGGATCATGGATACCTTCCGATGTCGAAGACTTCGCTGTTAACAACGGGAATAACCTTGAATATGAGTTGGCAATCTGCCGTGAGCTCTATCCTAAGGGCAAGATGGCCGACGAGTTCACGATCGCTGTCGGCGCCACCTGCGGCGGCTGGGATACGACCGGCTGGCTTCCGGATGCGGAAACCGGATCCGCCAAGCCTCTCACCATCAGAGTAGATAAATAATCACATTTTCTCGGAGGACACGGGTCTGTTGTAAGCCCGTGTCCTCCCTTATTATTTTATTGGCCATGAGACATTCCTGTTTATGCGTTCTGCTGCTGTCCGTCCTTGCGGCATTGACCTCTTGTAATAAAGACAAAGAGGACAACACGTATCCGGGGCTCAAGAAGTTTTCTTTCTCCGCGACCGATGCGTTGATCGCCAACCCGGAAAGGGGATTCTATTCGGGGAGCGGTTTCAGCTCGGCGGGTGACAGTCCTATTTCCGTCAATGTCCTCATGGCTGGAAGAAGAGAGGCCCGCACCCTCTACATGCTGGAATTCTGGCTCAAGGATTTCTTCGAGTCCGACATTTCAGAGGATTTTCTTACCTTTATCCGGACCAATCTGGCGGTATTCCGTCAGGGTGGATCCAAGTGCATTCTCCGTTTCGGATATTCCGATTATATCAAGGACCTGAGCAATCCCGATCCCGACGGCCCGTTCGACACCACCGAGGAACAAGTGCTTCGTCACATCGCCCAGCTCAAACCCATTCTGCAGGAATACTCCGATGTCATCTATGTCCTGCAAGCCGGGTTCATCGGCTGCTGGGGCGAATGGCATTACACTACGCACTTCAACCAGCACGCCCAGACGGCGGAAGATCTCCTTCCCCGCAAGCACGTCGTAGACGCCCTGCTGGACGCCCTGCCTGCCGACCGGCAGGTGGAGCTTCGCGCCCCGGCGTTCAAGATGAAGATGTACAATTTCTCCCTGGCCGATACCCTTACGCTTGCAGAGGCCCATCAGCACACGCCTAAAGCCCGCCTTGGCGGCCACAACGACTGCTTCCTTGTCGACGGGACTGACCAGGGGACCTTCAGCGGCCCAAGCGAGCGGGATTATTGGAAAGCGGAGACCCGCTACACCATCATGGGCGGAGAGACCTGCGGACTGGGCGACAGAACTTTCTGCGCCTGCGGCAACGCGCGCGTAAATCTGGCAAAGCAGCATTTCTCCTACCTGAACATGTCCTTCCACAAGGGCGTGCTAAACTATTGGAAGACCAACGACTGCTACAATGAATTCAAACTCCGTCTGGGCTACAGGCTGGCACTGACAGACGGCTGGTTCACAAAAGACGCCAGGGCCGGCGCTCCTTTCAGGCTCGTCCTCAAAATCAAGAACGACGGTTTCGCATCCATAATGAACCCCCGCGACGCGGAATTCGTTCTTACCAACGCTTCCGGCAACGTTGTCTCCACATGGCCGGTCGATTCCGACCCGCGCTACTGGATGCCGGACCAGACCACGGTCATCGACCAGACATTCGACCTTCCCGAAGGCCTTTCCGGCGAATATACCCTCTCGCTGAATCTGCCCGATCCCGCGGAGACGCTCCGCGCCAATCCACTCTTCTCCATCCAACTGGCCAATGAGGGAATCTGGGACGAGGATCGCGGCTTCAACAAACTGTACACCTTTAAATTATAATCCATGAAACGCTGGTTGCCCTTCAGCCTGCTCCTTGTAGCCCTTCTGGCATGCGAGCCCGCAAAAACGGACCTCGAAGAAAAGGAAGACTTCCCTGTCACCCCCGTCAGGGAAGTGGCGGAAAACGCCACCCCCGAGGGCGTCAAAGTGACCTTCCAGGAATCCTCCGCCAATCTGGCCAATCCCGAACGCGGGCATTACCGGGCCAGGGATATCTTTTCCTCCACCGAGGCTCTCACTGCCGCGGAAGTGAAAGCCCAGCGCCTGAACGGCTACACACTATGGTATCTGGGATTCTATCTGACCGATTATATGAAGGGTGATATTGCCCAGGGATTCTTCACGAAATTTCAGGCCTGCATGGACGCCCTTCGCGAGGGCGGCGCCAAGTGCGTACTGCGCTTTGCCTACAAGAACAATATGAATGAATCCAAGGAAAAAATGGATCCCACGGTGGACAAAGTTCTTCGCCATGTCGAGCAGCTTAAACCCTGTCTCCAGCAGAATGAAGATGTGATCTTTGTGCTCCAGGCCGGCTTCGTGGGCGCATGGGGAGAATGGTGGTATACCTCACATTTCAATTTTGAGCCTGAGACGGATGCGGAATATCAGCCTCGCAAGCAACTGGCCGATGCCCTGCTGGACGCTCTCCCGCAGTCCAGGCAAGTGGCCGTCCGCACCCCGCAGTTCAAGATGCGGATGTACGGACTCTCGGTGAAGGACACACTGACAGCCGCCATGGCGCATGATGGCAGCGTACGCTCGCGCCTGGCCGGACACAACGACTGCTTCGGCGCAAGCGGAGACGATTACGGGACCTTTGGCAACGAAACCAGGGACCGGGATTTCTGGAAGGCGGACACCCGCTACGTCATCATGGGCGGAGAGACCTGCGGATTATCGGATTACTGCACCTGTACGGCTTCGCAAAAAGATCTGGCCGACTATCACTGGACCTACCTGAACAAGGATTACAATTCGGATGTTCTAGGCCGCTGGGACACTGAGGGCTGCCACAACGACATTATCGCCCGACTGGGCTACCGGCTGGTCCTTAAGGATGTGTTCTACCCAAAGGATATCACCCCCGGGGAGCCTTGCTCCGTGACGATACGTTTCCACAACAAGGGCTATGCGGCGCCGATGAACCCAAGAGATGCGATTCTCGTATGGGTTACGCCCTCCGGAGTCCGGGAAGAGACTTCTCTCGGGTCGGATCCGCGCACCTGGCAGCCCGGCTATCACGGTTTCGAGACTTCCTTCACCCCTTCCACGGCCAAGGGGACGCTCTATCTTAAGCTCTCCGACCCGCTGCTTCGCGACCGGCCGGAATACAGCATCGCATTCGCCAACAAGAACGTGTTCGATTCCACTACCGGAATGAACAAGCTGTTCGAAATCAAGTAAAATGAGACGGTGGACGGCCATACTTCTTCTCACAACGCTCCTCTCAGGGTGCCGGGAAGGTGACATCCGGGAATACTGGAACGTCTACGGCATCGATTACACTGACGTCGAGGCCGCCCGGGACCGTTTCGCCATCTTTGCAGAGAAAGCCGTCGCCGCTCCCGAAGCCGACGCTCTCGAAGCCATCGACGTCCTCTTCGACAAACTGAAGGAGGACGAGGTGGCCTATTATCTCTACACCGACTGGGTGGACGGCGCATTCTACACACCTCTTTCCCCATGCCGGAACGCCGCCTTGTATGCCAAAGCTGTGGAGCGGATGACAACCGACGGCATCCTCTCCCCTAATAGCTGTGCCCCCTACATCCAGAGAAGCCGCTGGATTGGGTTCAATCAGGAAGGAGCTCCCGCGACCGTTCCAGGATTTATTCCGGACGGACGGCGTGCGCTGGTGCTGGTCCTGGACATGGGCTGCCCTTCCTGCCGCGAAGCACTGACCGCCATGGCGGCTGCGCCCGAATGGGCGGACGTTCTCCGCGTGGCCGTCTGTTGCGGATACGGCCCCCAACCTGACGTCCCGGGATGGGACTATCTCTTCCCGGAGAACGCCGCGGATGTCTTTGATCCGCAAATGACCCCTGTCTATTTTGTCGTTTCCGCCGACGGTACGGTGGAGACATCTTATACGCTTGCGCTATGAAAAAATCCATTCTGTTTCTTCTCCTGGCCACGATAGCCATGACTCTTCCCTGTAATCTCGCGTGCACAAAGACAGAGCCGGAAGACGAGAAAGAAGAAAAGCCGGTCGAACCCGAACAGATGAAACTCGAACCCGGAATCTACACCTTTACAGTATCTCCGCTGAAAGGACAGTGGGAGGCCGGCGACAAGATTTATGTACACGGTGCCTATGGCCCGTACGCCCAGATGATTACGCTGACGGCGGCGGACATTTCAGACGACGGCAAGACGGCAAGCGCCCGGCTCGATGACGTAACGAAAATCCTCGTCAAGCCGGACGGCCTGTATGCGGCATGGCCCGGAGAGGCCGTCGTAACAGGAGAAAGCGTATTGGATAGCAAGACCCAGTTCTCCCGGGCGGATATCCTTATGTCGGCAGCCTACCTTTCCGGAACCGCCTTCGCCTTCAAGGATGTAATGTGCGGCCTGAGTTTCAATGCTTCAGGGTATACCGACTTCGCCATTGCGGGCAACAACCGCAGCGGGATACGTTTTATCAATTATGAAATTGAGTACACGTCGGAATTCTCCGGCTTCTACAACTTCAGGAATGACGGCTATCCCTTTGTCACGGGCTCTTTGACGGACGGATCCGCCCTCCTTTGGTTCCCCAGCACACTTTCCTTCCCCCAGGGATACACGATCTATTTCGGCAATGACGGCAATTGGCCCGTTTCCTATTCTGTCAACGAACAGACAAAACTCAAAATGGGGGAAATCGCCAATCTGGGTGATATTACAGATGCACTCGAGCCCTATGACGGGCCGAAGCCACAAATGCCTGAAATGGGGAAATATACAATGTATTCCGTGGCGTTCAACGAACTCTCAGGCCTGTGCGTGAGCGAGGATGGAGACTTCCTCTGGGCACTTGGAGACGGCAGTGAAATAGCCAAAATTTCATTTAGCGGTGAAGTGCTTAAGAAGGCGAACCTGAAGACAACGACCGGCTCCACCATCGATTCAGAAGGGATCTCCGTCAATTACGACACGGGCGATATCCTCATCGGTGGCGAGCCGAACGTCGTGTGCTGCATCCCCAGCGCGAGTATCCCCGACATTTTTAACAAGAGCACGTTCAATGGTGTCGTATCACTCTTCAACATAGCCGATGCCAGGAACTTCAGCAATGCCGGCCTGGAAGGTTTCACCTACTATAAGAAGAATTCCGAAGGGCAAGGACTTGCTTATGCCGGCACACAGACCGGATCTTACCTCTATCTCTGCAATCTGGAGACCAAGGAAGTGCTCGAAAGAAAAGACCTGAGGACCATGTTCCCCGCCATCACCGAGATCGCCGGCCTTTGCTACGATCCGCTAACCGACTGGCTGTGGATAGTCGATTCTGAAGCCCATAAATTCTTCGTCCTCACCGGAGACGGTGAGAGATTGCTGGGATCCTATGCCCTTAAGAGCAAATCCAACGAGGAATCCATCTGCGTCGATCACGCCAACAGCTGCGTCTGGATTGGTGACGACTACGGCTCAACATCTCATATCTACAAATATGAGTTCACCGGACTCGACGACGCCAACATCAGATAGCACATGAAAAGATTATTCCTCACCGCACTGGCCCTGCTTGTCATCTCCTGCATAAGCAAGGAGGTAGTGCTTCAGTATTACACGACCCCGAATCCATACGAGACGGTGGAGGTGAACATGCCTCCCGCAGATGGCGAGGTGCGCAATGTCATCCTGATGATCGGTGACGGAATGGGCCTGGAGCAGGCAAGCTGCGCCTGGGTGCTCAACCACGGCAAACTCAATCTCGACAAGTTCCCCTATGTAGGCCTGTCCCGCACTTGGTGCACCGACAAACTTATCACGGACTCCGGAGCGGGAGGGACGGCCCTTGCCGCCGGCGTAAAGACCGCCATTGACCACGTCGGAGTGGCGCCGGACGGATCCGACCTGTCATCCTTCCTGGTAAAAGCCCGCTCCATGGGCAAGAAGACAGGGGTCGTCGTCACCTGCCACTTCGCCGATGCCACGCCCTGCGACTTCTGCTGCCACAACGAGGATCGCGGCAATCAGGAAGACCTGATTGCCGACTACGTGGACTGCGGCGTGGATTACCTCGCCGGAGGCGGCCTGGACTGGTTCACAGTGAACAGGACCGACGGGCGCGACATCACTGCCGAGATGGCAGCCGCGGGCTACAACGTGGCGCTTACAGAACGGGCGCTGTTGGAGGCGGACCTGCCCGTCATCGGTATCCTTGCCCCGGACAACCTGCCCGTTGCGGCAGAGCGCGGCGACCTTTTCCGCCACATGACGGCCCGCGGGCTGGATATTCTCTCCCGCGAGAGCGGCGAAAAGGGTTTCGTCATGATGATTGAAGGATCCAACATCGACGACTGGCTCCACGCCAACGACATCGGCAAGGCGATGGAAGAACTGCTGGACTTCGACCGCAACATCGGCGAAGTGCTGCAGTGGGCAGCCGCCGACGGCCATACCCTGGTGGTGGTGATAGCCGACCACGCCACAGGTTGCCTCACCCTCCAGGACGGCAATCTGGAGAAGGGTGAGATTGGAGTACACTTCGCCAACGAAAGCCACAACGGCATCGCCGTCCCCGTCTATGCCTGGGGGCCGGGGGCTGACGCCTTCACCGGCATCCGGGAGAACGACGAATGGGGACGGATCCTCGCTTCCTATGTCAAATAGAATGAGATTACTACTATATTAAACAATTGCATTATGAAACTTCACAATTTTCTGCTGCTGCTCCTCGTCCCGATGTTTATTTGCTGCGAGAAATCGGGCGGGAACGGGAACGAGAACGAGAACGGAAATGGGGGAAACGATCAGGAACAGGTTGATCCCGAGTCCGGTTATCCGCTGATCAAAGACGGGGATATCGTCCTCGCCACGAACAAAAATGTAGAAAAATTCCTTACGACCGTAACCTATCCGGAACGGGATTACACCATCACCCACATTACGGATGCGGACTATGCTCCGACATGCCCCGGCAAGGACGACTTCGCTCCGAAGTTCACCATACGCTGGGAAGCCAGTCCGGAAGGTGGTTCGCCGGTCTGCCGTCTCTGGGAAGACGACGGATGGAGCCGGCAATACTCCGCCCCTTATATTCAAGATCATTATGTCGACATCTCAAGTCTGCGCCCCAACGCCAACTACCATTATGAGGTCAAGAGCGGCGACCAGGTGCTGACTTCCGGCTCGTTCCAGACCACCGGACATCTCCACCAGCTTCGCTTCTCCGCCTTGCGCAATGTCCGCGACCTTGGCGGCTGGAAGACCAAGGACGGCACCAAGACCGTCAAGTATCGCATGATCTACAGGGGCGGACGCTTCCAGTCCCCCGAAATCAAACCCCTGGGAAGAGTTGACCTGATAGCCGAAGGCATCAAGGCCCAGCTGGACCTCCGTGGTCATACCTCAAGCGGAGCGCAGGAGTATCTTAACATGGAACAAAGCCCTCTCTACGGCTACGTTGAGAACTTCAATTTCCTGGCGCCCTGCATCGAAGAGGGATATACCCAGATGCTCAAGGAAGATCAGGCAAAGTGCGCGCAGTGCATCCGGTTCATCATGAAATGCGTCAAGGAGAACAAGCCCGTCTATTTCCACTGCTCGCTGGGCCGCGACCGTACTGGCACCGTCGCGATGATGGTCCTTGGCATCCTCGGTGTCAACGAAGGCGACATTTCCAAGGAGTATGAACTTACGCAGTTCGCCCCGGACGGCTATTCGGTCAGCTCAGGAGAATCGACGAAAATGACCCGTAAGGTTGACTACAGGGGCGCCGCCAGCTACATATGGAGCCTTGCCGAAAACGACAACTGGAGTTTTGCCGAATGCATGCAGAAATACTTCATCAGCATCGGCATCACCCAGGACGAGATTGACGAGTTCCGCAGCCTCATGCTTGAGTAATTCCTTAATTATTACTAATATGAAAACAATTAAGTATCTGTTTTTTGCTGCATTGACCGTATTCGCTCTTGCGGCATGCAAGAAAGATAACAACGGAGAGAATGAGAATGAGGGCAACAACGAAGAGTCAGTTTTTGTCCCGGCCATCGAAATCAATGGCAACATGTCCGATTGGGCAGGTATCGCCGGACTCGAAGAGGAGGAGACCAGCACCGGTGCGTACCGCACCCTCAAAGTCACCTATGACGAGAAGTTTGTCTACTTCTACAGCAAGAGGATGTGGAACGAGGACCTATTGTGGAGTGACTCCAGCAACGGCTATTACTATTATTGCATCGACTGTATTCCGGACGCCGGAGATCCTAATGTAAACGACCAGCACGACTTTGGAGAAGGCATCGGCATCGATGCATGGTTCTATGTGTTCTTATTCAAAGGAGGAGCAGAAAATCCGGTCATCGAAACCGCGCCCACAGGAGGATGCTCAGCTGAGCAAAGTTATGTCTCACATATCGTGGCGGCCGGCAGGATCAGCTCCGATCAGGAATACATTGAAACGGAACTTTCGGTTCCCCGTGAAGATCTTCCGATCGAAAAGGGCCAGACTGTCAATGTCTATAGCTGGGGCAACAAGAGCGGCTACAACTTACGCAACAGGCCCTGCACCATCACCATTGAGAAATAGCATTTGATGGAAGCTTATATGGATATTCTCCGTCACTTTGTCCTTGAGGGCGAAGTGACGGAGATCAAGCCTCTCGGAAACGGCTTGATCAACGACACGCTCCTGGTCCGGACCGACGGGGCTGACGACTATGTCCTTCAGCGCATCAACAACGCCATCTTCCAGGATGTCGACCTTCTGCAGCACAATATCGACTGCGTGACTCGCCACATACGCGGCAAACTCGTAGCGGCCGGAGAGACGGACATAGACCGCAAGGTCCTTCGCTTCCTCCCCTGCAAGGAGACAGGCAAGTCCTACTGGACCGACGGAGAGTCCTATTGGAGGGTTTCCGTGTTCATCAAAAACGCATTCACCTATGAGCTGGTCAACCCGGAGTATTCACGCTATGCCGGCCAGGCTTTCGGGCATTTCGAGGCGATGCTCGCGGACATTCCGGGGACGCTGGGCGAGACCATCCCCGACTTCCACAACATGGAGCTCCGCGCCCGTCAGCTGCGGGAGGCCATCGCCGCCGACAAGGCAGGCCGTATGGCTGACCCTGAGGTGCAGGCACTCGTAGCTGAGATTCAGGAGCATGAGGAAAAAATGTGCAAGGCGGAACGGCTTCACAGGGAAGGCCTTCTTCCCAAGCGGATCTGCCACTGCGACACCAAGGTCAACAACATGCTCTTCGACGACAAGGGCAACATCCTCTGTGTTATCGATCTCGACACGGTGATGCCTTCCTTCGTCTTCTCCGACTTCGGAGACTTCCTCCGTACGGCCGCCAATCCGGTCGCCGAGGATTCGCCCGAGCTGGACAAGGTTGACTTCCGTATGGACATCTTCGAAGCGTTCGCCGCCGGCTATCTGGAGACGGCAAAGGTCTTCCTGACTCCTCTGGAGCGCGAAAACCTGCCGTACGCCGCCTGCCTGTTCCCTTACATGCAGGCCGTGCGCTTCCTGGCCGACTACATCAACGGCGACACCTACTACAAGATCAGCTACCCGGAGCACAACCTAGTCCGTACACGCAACCAGATGGCCCTGTTCCGGTCTGCTTCCTCCAAGCTGTCCCGGATGGCCGAAATAATCCAAGGCTGCTAGTGATCTCCCTGGCTCTCATCGGGTTCGGCAACCGTGCCGGCAAATACGCGTCCTGTCTTGACGGCAGGGCGCGCATTTCCGTCATCGTGGAGCCCTCCGCCGAGCGCCGCCTCTATGCAGTCAGCAAAATCGGAATTCCGCCGGAGTGCTGTTTCTGCCGCTTCGAAGACTTCGTTTCTTCAGGCATCCACGTAGATGCCGTCATCATCGCCTCCCCCGACAGAACGCATTACGACTATGCCTGCCGGTGCCTCCGGCACGGCTGGCCCGTCCTGCTTGAAAAGCCGATGGCAACAGATGCGGCCCAGTGCGTCGACCTGGCGAGGCTGTCGGCGGAGACAGGAGTGGGGATTACGGTCTGCCACGAACTCCGTTACCACCCTTATTTCATCAAATTGAAAGAGCTCGCCGGCGATCCGGCCCTCGGACGTCCGCTGACAGTGGACTGGACCATCGACGTCGGGCTCAACCGGATGATGCACAGTTTTGTCCGGGGGATGTGGGGCCGGGAAAAGGACTCGGCCCCCATTGCCGCGACCAAGCTCTGCCACGATGTAGACCTGCTGCTGTGGATGCTTCCCGGAGAGCCGTCAGAGTGGCATCTGGCCGGGGAGAGGAAGTTCTTCCGCGCTGAGAATGCACCGGAAGGGGCCGCAGCCCGCTGCCTCGACTGTCCGCTGGAGAAGGGATGTAAATTCTCTGCCGTAGACCTCTATCTCAGAAGACGCGAATGGATCAGCAACTTCATACCGCTTCCCGGGGAATCCGTCGATGAGATGCTACACCGCATTCTCCGCGAAAGCGACTTTGGCCGCTGCGTCTTCTTCTCGGACAACGACGTAAATGATACCCAGACCATCGAAATGGTCTACCCCGACGGGCTCCGGGCCGTCATCCGGATGGATTGCATCCGGCGTGACGGGGAGCGAAAGGCGCATCTCGTCTTCGAAAACGGCGAAATCGACGCCGGCGGCTCCACAATCACCCTTCGGCGCAAGGATTCAGCCCCTGAAACCTACGATTTCTCCGGCATCATCGGCAGCCCTCTTCACGCCGGCGCCGACAAGAAGATGGTCCACGAATTCCTCGACTCCGTCACCTCCGGCAAAACCACCCGTACCGACCTCTCCAGCGCCCTTAAGAGTCACCTGATCTGCATATCGTAAACTAAAGCGCCTCCCCAAGAAACGAAATTGCCAGCCGTCCGGCTGGCAATTTTCGTAGCTCCTAGTGGAATCGAACCACTATTTAAGGTTTAGGAAACCTCCGTTCTATCCGTTGAACTAAGGAGCCGGCTAGAGCGCTTAGATTTCTCGGCTGCGCCCGAAATGACAATAACGCTTACTCAGCGTTCTTGACGACGATCTGACGGCCTCTGTAGTAGCCGCACTCAGGGCAGACTCTGT